>CALVKV010000122.1 GCA_944333305.1 uncultured Bacilli bacterium | reverse complement strand
AAATTACATCTATAATTTGACAAATTTCTTGCATATTTTCTATTAAGATAACAAAGACTAATAGTGGAAAGGAGGAAAATAATGAAAAAAATCAGTAAGATTCTATTACTATTTGTTTTAACAATTACCTTAAGTACTACAATAAACGTTAATGCTGCAACTAGTAAGACTGTTAATAACCAAGCTGAACTTAAAGAAGCTTTGAATGATAGTAATATATCAACCATTATTCTTGGTAGTGATATAGAAACAACAGAGAAAATTAATATAATGCGAGATGTTACTATTGATGGTAATAATAAAACAATTAAGTATGTAGGAAAGTTTGGCTCTAGCAGTAGTAGCGATAATACTGTATGGGGAGGAATTTATGTATTACAGATTTATAAGAGTAATGTTACTTTAAAAAATATTAAACTAACTGGTGGTAATGCAGGACTTCTTATAAATGGTGGACATGCTACATTTGTAGGTAAAATAGATGTATCTGGTAATGGTTTTGGTGGTATTGAACTTGGTAAAGGTAGTGGCGTTACCGAAGCTCCTAAACTAACTTTAAGTGATAATGCTGAAATCATTAATACAACTGAAAGTGCTGATGCCCCTACTTTATGGGTACCTGCTGATACAAATGGTGCTGTTATAGAAATTGGTAATACTGAATTTGAACTAAACTCAGGAGAAGAACTAACTCTTGATGAAATTAATGAACTAGAAGAATCTATTGAAAACCCAGAGACAAGTGACTCATTATTGTTAAATATATTCTTTTTATCTATCTTTGTTATTTTATCAAGTTATGCTTTTAAAAAGATTCTTAATAAAGAATAAGAGAAACTAGCTAGTTTCTTCTTTTTTTAATAGTTTAGCATGAACAACTATTCTCTTACCAAAATTATCTTTACAAGTAGATAAAGTTAATATTTTATCATTAGTACTAACATCAGTACCAAAATTAAAAATACTTCTTTTCATAATCGTTTCTAAAAAACTCTTAAAATATTTACTATTACTAAAATAAGTTTTTATATAATAGCTTTCTTTCTCTATAGTATAGACGCTAAATATCTTAAAAATCATATTATTATTAGGAGTAGTTACCCTTATATAATAATTACTCTCATCATTAAGCCAAGCATCTTCTAACAGATTATCTAAACTACCAAACATCGTATTATCTAATCTCCCATGTCCATAGATGATATTATTTTTAGATAAATTATCCAAATCATTTCGATAATCTAAAAAGATAGAACCATTGCTACTATTCTCCTTATCAAAAGAATGATTTAAATAATAAGAATTGTCACTTCCTTTTACAATAGGATAACTAATATCAGTATTAGCTATTTCTATATATCCAACTACATCATTATTAATACTTTCTAGTTTTTTAAAATCAACTTCTAAAAAATCAGAATCAATATTTACAATCTCTTCCTTTAATTTTTCTTTAAAATCTAAATCTTTTCTATAATCATAAATATATTTCGTAATATTATATATTATTAAACTTATAATAATTCCTAATACTAACAAAATAATATTCCTTTTCTTTATATTTTTTAACATAAATCATCACCATTTTTAGTATTATCAAAACATGTCATATTATGTAAATTCTTAAACTTTTTACCATATATCTTTTCTAAAAATAATTTTTAAGATATAATCTAATTATAATATTGGTAAGGAGTGAATTTATGAATAAGAAAAAAGTAATCGCTACTATCCTAATCATTGTTGCAATAGGATTATTAGTAGCAGGTGGTATTATACTATACCAAAATTATTCCAATAAAAATAGAATAGTTACATCATTCAACGAGCTAAAAACAGCTTTAGAAGAAACATTTAACTTAAGTAGTACAGAAGCAGAAAATAGCCCTATTAAACAAACAGTTACAGGTACTATGACTCTTAATATTAATCCCCTACTAGGAAGCAGTACTGACGGAAGCGATGTTATTATTGGCAATCTAAATAACAGTGCTTTCAATTATGAATACCGTCTTGATACCGAGGAAAAAAAGATGTATTTAAATGGTTCATTACTATTAAATGCAAGCGAAATAATGGAAATTAATTTCTATCAAGCCGACGACATCAGTTATATACTTTTAAGAAATATATTTGATAGATACATAATGATTGAGGATAATGATATTTTCAGCTATCTAGATAATAATAATTTAACTAGTGATGATATTAATTATATCTATGACAAAATAACTGAGAGTCTTGGCAACAATATTACTAAAGATGATATCATAGTAAGTAATGAAGATGGTACTAAAAAAATAAGTTTAGAACTTAATCAAGAAAGGCTTAGCGAAATTAGTAATGCTATTGTAGAAGATTTACAAAAAGATGATAAAGCTCAAGATATTATTGGCAATGCCATAAATAGTCTTGGAGCAGCAAGTCCTGATGAAGTTAGTACAACTACTAATCCTGATAGTTCCTTAAGCTATAGTATCTATCTTGAGAAAAATGATATTGTAACTTATGAATTTACAGTAGATGATGGAACTGATAATTACAGTATTGTTTTTAATACCGGTAGTGAAAAAAGTATTGCTATAGAAGAAAATGGTACTGAAACATTAAAAGGTGTAATTACAAATAATAATAATGGAACAACTGTAGAACTAAGTAGTGATAGTACTAACATTGGAAACATTACTATTTCTAATAACACTGTCAGTTTCAACATTATCGATGAAAGTACAGGCGCAACCTTAACTGCTAACTTAACTAGTAGTACTGAAAATAATGTTGTAACAACAACATTTAATATGGGAATGACTAGTAGTGGTATTAATTTAGATATTATATCTTTAACAGATGTCAAAACAATAACAGAAAATACAGCAGATTTTTCTAATATTAATACTACTAATAATATTGATGTTAACAGTCTAACAGAAACAGATATTACCACTATAGAAAATAACTTAATGACTATTCTATATAACTTTATGGGAATAACAATTTAAAAAGAAGCACTTGCTTCTTTTTATTTGACTTTATAAGAATAAAAATATGATTTAAAATTCTTAATACCTTTATATTCATCACTATGCCAAACACCGCTAAAAGTAAAACCATTCTTTAAATAAAATTTTTGACCACGCTTATTAGTGCTCATTGAATACAAATAAATATAATCAATATTATTATCTTTAGCATATTTTTTAATATAATCGAACAAAGTTGTTCCTATTCCTTTATCTTGATACTCTCCTCTTAAAGCCACTTGTGATATTTTAATATTATTACTAGATACAATAATATTAAAATCACTTCCTGGATCGCTATGAATCTTTTCTTTAGATATAGAAGCATATCCAACTACTCTATCATTTACAAAAACTAATACTACTTTTAAAGCTTTAGTTAAATAATCATCATCAATTAAGTAACCATTAGGATAAGCATTTTCTAGATGAATACTATCAATAGAATCCTTATACTTCATAAAATTTTCTTTATTTATAATTTCTATCTTCATAAATAATTACCTCTAAAATGGTGTTCACGGCAGGAATCGAACCTGTGACCTCTTCCTTCGGAGGGAAACGCTCTATCCTACTGAGCTACGTGAACATAAACTAATTATAGCATTGCTACTCTCATTTTACAATGCGAACATGTAATCTAACTTTTATTGTGTGATTTTTCAGTAAATATTTAACTTAATTATGTAGTTAATTTTCAGCGAAAATTTTACATCATATTATCATAA
>CALVKV010000121.1 GCA_944333305.1 uncultured Bacilli bacterium | reverse complement strand
GGTTATTTGATAGATACTTGTTTAAATAGTCAAGATAATTATGAAAGAATGGCTAAATATTTTTTAGAAGATAATTAAAATTATAATGGTGATTATATATGAAAAGAATTATTAATATTGAAGAGTTAAAAAATAATATTGAAAAATTATCTAAAACTTTACCAAGTCTTAATATTGATAGTATTTATATAGAGCAAAATAAAGAGATTAATAAGATATTGTACAGTGATAATAATTTACATGAGTTAAGGAGCTGTTCAAAATTATTGGTGTCAATGGCTATTGGAATTGCTATTGATAGAAAAATGAAAGTTAATGGAAAAGCAATATCTTTAGATACTGAAATTTATCCTGTAATAGAAAAAATAGTAGATATTCGAAATAAAAATAACTTATCCAAAATTAAAAAATGGACAATAAGAACTTTATTGACTCATACAACAGGTTATGAATCTCAAATGATGTCTGAAAAATATATAGAGAATATTGATGAAAATAAATTACTTGATTACGCTTTAAATTATGATATTCCTTATGAGCCTAATGAACGATATGCTTATAATAATGTAGAACCTTTTGTTTTGTCAGTATTTTTTCAAGAAGCTTTTAATATAAATTTAACAGATTTTATAAATGAGAATATATTTAAAAAATTGAATATTTTAGAATTTAGATGGGATAATTATGGAATTTATTGTCCTGGAGCGACAGGTTTATATTTAAAACATAGTGATTTTCACAAGATAGGTGAATTATTATTAAATGATGGAACTTTTAATGGAGTAGAGGTAATTCCTAAGTATTGGATGAGGGAATTAACTAAATTACAGTTAGAAACCCCAAGTGCTTATAAAAAAGATAGAGTGTTTCCTAAAATAGGAATAGGTTATTATGTTTTTATATCACGTGATGGGGTTATCTTTAGAGATGGTGCTAATGGTCAATATATAATAGTTAACAAAGATAATGATATTTTAATAACAATAATGTCAACAGAAGAAAATATGAAAAATGTTACTGAAATATTTAGAAATATAATTTAATAGCTCATAAGAATATAAGGTGATACTATGAATATTAGAAGTTTAGAATATTTTATTAAAGTAGTAGAGTTAAATAGTTTTACAAAAGCTAGTGAATAGCTATTTATTTCTCAGTCTGCTATTTCCCAGCAGATAAAAACTTTAGAAGATGAACTTGGTTTTACTTTAATAGATGATGGTAGTATTACTTCTCTTCCTCTTATTAAAGATAATGAAGTATTAAAGACAAAGTTATATGCTTTTTATAAGAAGCCTTTTGATGAGTCTTTGTATGAAAAGTTAGTTGCACTATTAAAAGAAGTTATAAAATAATAATTATTTTTCTTAGCCTTTTTTCTTATAATTATTGAAAAAATAGAAATTTGCGTTATAATAAGAACGTTGTAAAAGGGGAGAAGTAGAATGAAACAAAATATTTATAAAAAGATTTTTAAAATGTTAACAAAAAAGCAAAAAATTAATTTTATTATTATTATAGGTATTATGATATTATCGGCTTTATTAACTCAATTACTACCACTTTCTATTGGTAGCTTAACAGATGATGTTTTAAGTAGCGATGAATTATCATTTGTGAATGTCTTACCATTTTTAGGATTTATTTTAGTTATTACTGTTACAAATGAAATAATTAAAGTAATAAGAAGATTATTAGTAGAAGATACTTCTACCAGCTTTGAGAAGGTTGCTAGAACTAAAGCAATTTCTGCACTTCTTCATGCTCCTTTAGATTATTTTAAAGAAAACATGACTGGAAATATTCATGGAAAATTAAATCGAAGTTTAGAAGGAACAACGAAGCTATTAAAACTATTATTTATGGATTTTGCTCCTGCCATTTTTAATGGTATCGCTGCTATCATAGTTATATTTTCAAAACTACCAATCTCTCTTGCTTTAATGATGCTTTTAGTTATTCCTATTGGTGTAATTATTGTGTTTAGACAAATTACAACGCAACGAGGAATTAGAGTAGAACTTATGAATGAAAAATCAAACATGGATGGGACTATGGTTGAGTTAATAAATGGTATTGAAGTAATTCGTATTGTAAATAATGCGGAAAACGAAACAGAAAGGTTTGATAATAAATCAGAGTATTTAAGAGCTAAAGAGATGAAACATCATAAGGCTATGGCTTTCTATGACTGCCTAAAATTTGTAAATGAAGCTGTCTTTACAGTATTAGTTATTGGCGTTTCTGCTTATCTTGCTGGTGAAGGAATAATTACTGTTGGTACTGTTTTAACCGCTTATTTATCATTTACCCAATTAACAACTCCATTAAGAGAACTACATAGAATTTTTGATGAATTATCAGAATCTACAGTTTTAGCAGAAGAATATTTTAAGATTATAGAATTACCAAAAGATTTCTCTTACGAAGTAAATAAAAAGAAAAAGATAAAACAAGAAAAACTTCCCATTATATCTATTGAAAACATGAACTTTAAATATAAAAATGGAAAAAAGTATGTTATTAACGACTTAAATTTAAATATCAAAAAGGGTGAGTTTATAGGTATTGCTGGTCCATCTGGTTGTGGTAAATCAACATTAATTAAAGTTTTATGTAAGTTAGAAAAGTGTGATGGTAATGTAAAAATAGATGGCATTGATATTAATAGTTTAGATAGAAAAGATATTGCTGAAAGAATTGCTCTAGTACCACAATCTCCGTTTTTAATTTCTGCAAGTATAAAAGATAATATATGTTATGGAATTCAAAGAAAAGTAACAAATGCTGAAGTAAAAGAGGCTTGTAAAAAAGCTTTTATAGATGACTTTATCGAAAGTCTTCCTGATAAGTATGAGACAATGGTCTCAGAAGGGGGAAGTAATTTATCAGGTGGACAAAGACAAAGAATTGCCATTGCTAGAATTTTCTTAAGAAAACCTTCTATTCTAATATTAGATGAAGCGACAAGTGCTTTAGATAATACGACAGAAAAACATATTCAAAAAGCGATAGAAGAACTTCAAAAAGAAAACAAGATTACGATATTATCAATCGCACATAGATTAACAACATTAGAAAACTGTGATAATATTCTAGTCTTTGATAAAGGAAAAATTATTCAGTCTGGTAAATATAAAGAGTTAATAGATACTAACGGAGTATTTCAAGATATGTATAATGGTATATTAAAATAAGGTATAAGGCCTTATTTTTTATAAGTAGTGATTAAAACTTTAGATAATTAAAAGATAATGCTATAATGTATTTGAAAGGAATGTGATATTAATGAAAAAAGATGTAGTTGTTTTAATTGTAGCATGACTTATTGGTGTCACATGTACTAAATATGTATCAGCCTAAAAAATTAATTGTAGGTAATTCATGTGAATATGTTATGAATAGTTGTGGTAAATTTATTACTGGTACTGATATTTTGATAGATGATGGCACAACGGCATCATACTGGTATGACGATTTAAGTTTTATGAGAAATACAATGGGTAATTAGGAGTGATTTAATGTTATTTGGAAAAAGTAAAGAGAATTATAAAGATAAGAAAAGTATAATTATTTATTTTAGTAGAGCTGATGAAAATTATGCTGTAGGTTATATCGATAAAGGTAATACAGAGGTAATTGCAGAATATATTAGAGATTTAACAGGTGCAGAACTTTTTAAGGTAGAACCTAAAGATAAATATGCAAGTGACTATAAAACTTGCGTAAGAGAAGCAGTTGAAAGAATTAGAAGTCATAATGCTCCTATTGTAAAAGAGCTTCCTGATTTATCAAGTTATGA
>CALVKV010000120.1 GCA_944333305.1 uncultured Bacilli bacterium | reverse complement strand
GGAGCTACTAAAGTAACAATACCATATAAGCTCTGGAATATTACAGCAATAAGTTGATAATTATTAGTATCAGTAACAACACTTACAAAGTATGGTAATACACTATAAAAAGCATAAAGTGGATCGCCATTAAAGATACTAGAAATAACTACAACCAAACCAGTAGTAAAGATATTAAATCCTTTAGTTAATCCTAAAATAAAATGATATATAACTAATTGATATGGATCATAAGTTGTAAGTACTAAACAAGTATATATTAGGATAACAATTAAAGCTGGAGCTAATGCTTTTTTAACACCTTTACCAAAACTATCAAATATATCATTCCATTTAATTTTATAAACAAATTTAATAATAATGATAGCAAGTAACATTAAAGTTATTAGTTCTAATAAAGACCAATATCCAAAAGCACTGACAGCTCCCAAAATTTTACCAAAAATAGGGAACCCAAACAATTCAAATTCAGTAATAGCAGTAGTTACATCATCAAATAAAGTAATACCAAAAGCACTATTCCAAGGAATAAAACCTAAAATTGTAACTATTAGTATTAAATCTAATATTAAAACTAATGGCCATACTTTAATCTTATGTTTTTTATCCTTATCTTTCTCTTTACTTTTAGTAGCCTTAATTTCTTCTGGAATAAAATCTTCTTTATCATCAATTTTTTTAGTACTAGCTTTCTTACCAAATTTCAAAACAAATAAAGCAAGTAAGACTACCCCTAAAACTAAAAGAACAATTTTAGCCCAAATTAAATCTGTAAGTTCTACTGATAAGTATTGTTGTAATACTTGAGTTGTATTATAAGAAAATGTTGTTCCCATTAGACCTACAGCCACACTACCAGCAGTAACAGCAGTAGCAGCAAGTTTATTGTACCCCATCATAAGTACTAAAGAAATAACAAATGGGAATAACATTAATAATGCTAATTGTAGTCCTGCAAATGAAGTTAAAAATGCGAATACTGCCATAATAACAACTAAGCATATTACTTCTTTACCTTTAAACTTCTTTACTAAACTATCTAGCACTCTTCTATAAGCTCCAGTTTTATATAAAACTCCATAGAAACCACCAACAACTAATACAAATAAAGCAACATAACCAAAGTAACCAAGAACAGTTGATTGATATGATAATATATCAAATAAACCAACTTGATATCTACCTAAGTCTGTATACTCAGTTTGATAAGTTGCACAAGGTAAAATCCATGTTAACAAAGCAAATAAAAGTAATGTTATAATAACAACTTTAAGTGTGTTATGCTTTTTCATATCTTTCTCTCCTTCCAACTATAATTATACGAATAATTCCCTTAGTTTACAAGCTTTTACAAAACTTTTTCATGAAATTTTTGTGAATATTTAAAAAATATTAAAAAAAGCTTCAAATATTTTCCTAGCATTTATATCTTTATCAAAAATTGTTTCTGGATGCCACTGTACTCCTATAATAAATTTTTTATTTTTAATTTCAACAGCTTCTATCAATCCATCCTTACTTCTAGCACTAATATAATTAACTCTCAAAAGAGGCACATGATAATTATGCCTAGAATTAACTTTAATCTTCTCTTCTTCTATAATAGAAAACAGCTTACTATTTTTGTCAATAATAACTTCATGAGCATAATCTTCATCAGGTAAATAATGATTAATAGAAGTATTATTTTTAATAGTATTATCATAAGCAACCTTCTTTTCAGAATTTAATACTTTACTTAAAGCCTGCATACCCAAACAAATAGCAAGTAATGGTTTATCATACTTAATAGCATACTCTATAACTATTTCATCTAATTGATACCAAGTATCGCCTCCTGGCAAAATAAAACCATCACACAACTTAAGAATTTTTTCTAAATCTTCAATTTCTTGAGTATTATAAAAATAACTAACATCATTCTTTTCATCTGTTATCTTAGTCTTATCAACAGGCAAAATAAGTATAGGTATCCCACCCATTTTTGTAACAGCATATCTTATTTCTTCAACACAAATAATATTAGCATCTCCACTATAAAGCCTTCCCACTATACCAATAATAGGTTTAATAAAACATCACCTCAAAATAAGATATGAAAAAAAGATAAGAAGCGTTAACTCTTATCTTAATACTTTACTTTTTATTAAATGAGTATCATAATTAACTCTTTCTAAATCAGAAACAAATGGTAAAAAATCTGCAATATTAGGTATAGGACAATCTAATAAAAGATTTTTATTGGCAACGACAATCAAAGGAAAAATCGAAGTACCTTTTAAAAGCTCTTCTAATAATGAAAGATCTAAAAGACCGTCTTTAACCAAAGCTTCTTCTAATTCAATACCATATATTAAACTAAAATAGCTAATTAAGGCTTTATAATTATCAGCATTAAAAGAAACATCAAAATTTTCATCTTTATAACTCAAATAAAACCTTACATAAGAAATATCCTCATCGCCAAAAGTTACTGAGTCAAAATCAATTAAATGTCCACCATTTGAGTCAATTAATAAATTAGACGTATGCACATCATTAAAACAAAGATCATAACGATGCAAAGTATTTAATTGATTATCAGTATCAGTAATTGCCTTAATTTTTTTATCTAGTGGAAAATGACTAGCTTTAGCAAAAGGTATAGCATCTTTAAAATAATACATAACTATACCTTTATATTCCTCATCAATAATTAAATAATCAATTGGTTCAGCACTATTCTCTATATATGGTTTCCCAAATAAATAATCAAATATTAATCTAGTTTCAGAACTATTATACCTATTTTTCTTAAGCAAAAAATTATCTTTTATTCTAAGTTGTGAACAAAATGTATTGTAAATTAATTCTAAGCTTTCATACTCTTCTTTTGTAATTTCCACGAACCTTACCCCTTCCCTAATTTATTTATCTATAGGTTTCATTGTTGGGAACAGTATTACATCGCGAATACTTTCTTGTTCTGTAAAGAACATAATAAGTCTATCAATTCCATAACCAATTCCCCCAGCAGGAGGCATACCATACTCTAACGCTTCAATAAAGTCCATATCAATATCATTCGCTTCTACATTACCTAAATCTTTTTCTTTCAATTGTTCACGGAATCTATCTAACTGATCATCTGGATCATTAAGTTCTGTATAAGCATTAGCCATTTCTCTACCTGCAATAAATAATTCAAATCTATCAACAAATCTAGGATCATCTTTATTCTTCTTAGTAAGTGGAGAAATCTCTACTGGATGTCCATATAAGAACGTAGGTTGAATTAATGTCTCTTCTACATACTTTTCAAAGAATAAATTAATGATATGACCTACTGTCTTTTCATGCTCTTGAACTTCAATATTATGTTCACGAGCAAGTTCTAAAGCCTCATCTACACTAATTTCTTTTTTAAAGTCAATACCAGTTACTTCTTTAATTGCATCAACCATACTAATTCTCTTCCATGGTCCTTTTACACTAATATTTTGATTATTCCAATGATAATCAGTCTTACCAATAACATTCTCGGCAATATTAACAAACATCTTTTCCGTTAAATCCATCATACCCTCTAAATCAGAATATGCTTCATATACTTCCATCATCGTAAACTCAGGATTATGTCTAGTATCCATTCCTTCATTTCTAAAGACACGTCCTATCTCATAAACTTTTTCCATACCTCCAACTAAAAGTCTCTTTAAAGGAAGTTCTAAGGCAATTCTAAGGTACATATCAAGGTCTTGACTATTATGATGTGTAATAAAAGGACGAGCAGAAGCACCGGTTAAAAGTGTTGATAAAACAGGTGTTTCTACTTCAACAAAGCCTTTATTATCTAAAAAGTTCTGAATAGAACGAATAATCTTTGGTCTTAAAAAGGCAACACGTCTAGACTCATCATTCATCATCAAATCAACATAACGTCTTCTATATCTTTCTTCAACATCAGTAAGTCC
>CALVKV010000119.1 GCA_944333305.1 uncultured Bacilli bacterium | reverse complement strand
GGCATCTATTTCTCTTACGACTATTCCTTTAGCAGGTCCTCCTATAGAAGGATTACATGGCATATCGGCAATATTATCAATATTACCTGTTACTAAAAGAGTCTTATGATTTAGTCTGGCACTGGCAAGGCAAGCTTCTATTCCTGCATGGCCTCCACCTACCACAATTATTTCATAGTTCATTTATACATCCCAACTTTCTTATTTTCCTACACAAAAATTTGCAAATAATTCATCTAATAATTCATCGCTATAACTTTCCCCTGTAATAGATCCTAATATTTCAAATACTTCTTTTAAATCTATTTCTATTATATCAACTGGAGCATCTTTATCTAAACTAACTTTAGCATCTTGTAAGCTTTTTAAAGCTTGTTTAGCTAGGCTTAACTGACGTTCATTAGCAAGATAAGTATAATAGTCTTCTTTTATCTCAGATAGTTTAAACATATTTTTTATTTCTTCTTTTAATGGTTCTATTCCATCTAGGGTATTAGTATTGGTACTTACAATATGTTTAAAGTCTAACTTAGATTTATCTATTTTACTTGGTAAATCATTTTTATTTAAAACTATAATAGGATTTTTATCTTTAACTTTATCTAAGATGAACTTATCATTTTCAGTTAATTCTTCACTAGCGTTTAATACCACTATAATAAGGTTAGCATTATCTATTAAAGATAGACTCTTCTCTACTCCTATTTTTTCGGCTAAATTATCAGTATCTCTTATACCTGCTGTATCTATTAAAGATAATTCTATGCCATCAAAGGTAATACTACCTTCAACGATATCTCTTGTTGTCCCTTCAATATCTGTAACAATAGCTTTATCTTCTTTTAGAAATCTATTTAGGATACTACTCTTTCCTACATTAGGTCTACCTATAATAATAGTCTTAATACCATTTTTAATAATTTGTCTTTCTTCTGACTTTTTTACTAAGTTTTGTAAATCTTTTTCAAGATCAGTTATTACTTCTTTTAATTCTTTCTTAGTAACTTCTTCTATATCATAGTACTCAGGATAATCTATATTAACTTCAATGTTTGCTATAACATGTTTTAATTTATTTCTAAAGATTTGAATATATTTTTTTAAGGAACCTTCTAGGGATGATAAAGCTAGCTTTCTACTACTTTCAGTTTTACTATCTATTAAATCCATTACTGATTCAGCTTGAGTTAAATCTATTCTGCCATTAAGAAAAGCTCTTTTAGTAAATTCTCCTTTTTCGGCCTGACGTGCACCTTGTTCTATTAATAATTCAAGAATACTAAGAGTTGTTGCAATACCACCATGACAATTAATTTCAACAACATCTTCTCTCGTAAATGTTTTAGGGGCTTTCATCACAGTTACTAAGACTTCATCTAAGTCTTCTTTACCATTATTAATAAACCCATAATTTATAGTATGAGACTCTACTTTGGTTAAATCTTTTCCTCTAAAGACTTTATTTACTAAAGAGATGGAATTATTACCACTTACTCTTATAATAGAGATAGCTCCAACTCCTAATTTAGTTGATATTGCTACTATTGTATCTTGCATTTTTCCTTTCTCCTATTCTTTTTACTTGGTCTTGTTGTCTTGTTAAACCTAAGGTTTTATAGGCTCTTGTTCCATAAAAAGCTTCTTCTTCCCTTAATGATAATTTATTATCGTTTGTTAAAGACATTTGATCTATAACTGGCATCTCTTCTACATTTCTTATATCATAATTGCGAGGATTTTCATAGACTTTGAAACCTAAAATTTGATTAACCTCTTTGTCATTATCATAGTGTCTATAATCTTGAAGCGATGTTCTTACAGCATTTATATAATTGTTAAACTCTTCAAGAGTTGTTTCTAAAGGTAAACCTTCGCTTTGTTTTATTATTAATAAATGTTTTAAAGCTGTTTTAGGAGAATAAAGTATTTTTTCTTTTCTTTCTTTTGCCTTATTATATATAACTCCTTCTACGGCGATAAAATCATCTAAACTTTGTAAATTTATTTGATAAAATTCTAATGTTTTTAAGCATTCAGAATATTGTTTTACTTCATCATAAGCATTAATTAATTCTTCTATTCTATCCTTAATTTCTGCCTTTTGCGGGTCTTTATATACATTATTTTTTTTAAGATTTTTCCTTTTTCTATCTAACCCTATATATGTTTGAACTTTTTGAAATCTCGTTAAAGATTCTAAAGTATTTTGTATCTTTGCTATTTCTAATTCTAAAGTTATTTTTAAAAACTCTAAATCATTTATATTTTCTGATACTATTTCTTGCATATAACACCTTCCTTTCCTTTTTTCAGTCTTATTATTATATTGAGGTTTTTTAAGACTGTAAAGGTTAATTAAGGAAAGTTTTTTAAATTAGTCAAAACTTTACAAAAAAACCTAATCACGTGGTTTTATAACAACACAACGATTAGGTTCTTCCCCTACACTTTCTGTATATACATATTTATTACTATTTAAAATATTATGAACTAGTCTTCTTTGATATGAATTCATAGAATCCATTTTTACTTCTACTCTAGTTGCTTTTACTTCTCTTGCTAATTTTTTGGCAAGAGATTCTATTTTTCTATCATTTCTTTCTTTGTAATCACTGACATCTATTAAAAAACGGTAATTACTATTTATTTCTTTAGTCATAATAGCATTGACTACTGTTGTTAAGGCTTTTAAATTCTTACCATCTTTTCCTATTAATAAAGCATCATTAGTAGAATATAATCTGTATGTTGGGGTATCATTATTAACTGTTATTTCTATTTCTACTTCAAATCCCATATCTTTTAGAAGACTTTTAATTAGGCTTTTTAAATATTCTTTTACTTCTCTTTTTTCTATTACTTCTATTTCAGTCTTTTTAGAAAGTAATTTTTTCTTTTCTTCTTTTTTATTTATAATTAAATTTTCTTCTAGCTCTTGTAGATCTATTTTAGCTTTGGCTACTGCTTCTTCATAAGTTTTACCGGTATAAATATGCTTATTTACCATGCTTTTCCATCCCCCTTTTAACAACAATATTTTGGACTATAGCAAAGATATTACCTACTGACCAATAAATACCTAAAGCGGATGGCATAAAGAATGCTGTTATGATAATGATAACACTCATCATTATTGGCATCATCTTCATTGATGGATCACTACCCTGTGTATTTGTGGTTTTAAACATAAAGATAGTAGATGCTCCAATAATAACTAGAAGAATTATATACATATAGAATGTTCCACTTGAAAATCCTACTAGTGGGGTTGTTCCTAATTGAATTCCTAAAAAGTTCTCTTCAAAAATTGCTGGTACTCTGTTAATGGCTTCCAAGAATGCTAATAATAATGGTAGTTGAATAAAAGAAATTAAGCAACTGGTTAAAGGATTAAAATTATATTTCTTATATACCATCATCATTTCTTGATTTTGTCTTAACATAGAGTCCTGATCTGTTTTACCTTCATATTTCTTTTGAATTCTAGCTAGTTCTGGAGAAGCTTTTTTCATCATTTCACTTTGAACAGCCATCTTTCTTGTAAATGGAAATAATATTAACCTTATTATAATAGTAATAATGATAATACTAAGAGCGAATGAACCAATATATTTACCTAATGTTAAGATTAAAAATGCAAGTGGTTTAACAAAGATTCCTGTCCATAGTCCATCATATTCTGTGGAACCTGGGGTAAATTCTGAACATTTTGGTAATTCATCTAAGTCTACGCCATTTTCTTCATATAATTTTCTTGTTTGCTCATTTTCTGGTTGGCAAAGGATATTCTCAGTTAATGATTGGCCTGTTTCTGGATTTTGTACCGCTTCATTATCTTCATTAACTAAGGTTGTCTGACATCCTGTTACTAAAAATAATAACATTATTATAATGAGTATTTTTGATTTTATTTTTCTTTTTTTCATATAATGCTCCTTACTTAATTTTATCTAATAAATATTGTAAGCTGCTAGATA
>CALVKV010000118.1 GCA_944333305.1 uncultured Bacilli bacterium | reverse complement strand
AACATTATCTAAGGCTTTAATAGTAACTTCTCCCATTTTATAGATTTTAGTTAAATTCTTAACACTAATATAAGACACAAGTATCACCCTCTTATGATTACATTATACTATTTAAAGGCTAAAAAATATAGAGTTTTTTAAACAAAACTCTATCTTAAAGATTTTATTAGGCTCTTATTTTTAGAGATAACTTTATCATAAGCTTCTTTAATTTCATCCTCTACTTTTATTGGATAAGTTGTTTCTATACAACTTACTAATTCTTCAGTTCCTATACTAAATATCTCTAAAAAGTATTTATAAGCATCCGGAAAATCGTTTAAAAATCTATCAATATTCTCTACATTTTTAGGTATACTAATATAAGGATTATAATAAAAATTAAAAGAGACAACACCAAAACTCCTTGCAAAATCAATAACTGGAGTTAGATGAATAATATTTTTATCAATTATCTCTTCCATGTTTCTACCAAATCTATCCGTTTGTTCCATCATAATATCTAGAGCAATTAATTTAAATTGTTCTTTTTGATATGATTTAGGTAGTAATTTTAATTTACTAACATTATACTGATTACTAAAAGCTAAAACCGTATCATCAGTCGGATTATTATATTTTAAATTTTGTTTTCTATAATTAGGAGTAGCAATTTTAATTACATTTTTATCTAATAATAACACTAAGTCAGTGGTTTCAAGGCCAACTTTAGCACATAAATATCTACCTACAATTTCATTACAAAGTTGCAACTCATCTACTTTTTTTACATAGTAATAGCCGTCACTTAATTTCATTAAATATTTACAACCTAAGGAATTAGCATAATTGATTTTAGTCAAATATAATTTAGTAATACAAGATAGCTTATTTTTAACAATATCAGTTCTAATTTTATCACTAGTTAAATATATCATATAATACCCCCTTTCTCTTAATTAAGGCATATTCTACCAAAAAAAGAAAGAAATATCAATTACTTCTTTCCTTCTTTAAATGTTTCACTTAATACTGTTCCTGCTGTTACTAAACTTTGTAATTCACTAGGAACTATTATTTTAGTAGATTGTCCATTAGCAACCTTTACCATTGCGTCATAACTCTTTAGTTTTAATACTGAAGCATCTGCTTTAGCATCTTTTAATAATTTAATACCCTCAGCTTCAGCACTCTTAATTTTAATAATTGCTTCAGCTTCTCCTTCTGCTTTCTTAATAGCTGCTTCTTTCTGTGCCTCTGCTCTTAAGACTGTACTTTCTTTTTCTCCTTCAGCGATTAATACAGCAGCTTTCTTCTCTCCCTCTGCTTGTAATATTTTCTCACGTCTTTCGCGTTCTGCCCTCATTTGTTTTTCCATAGCATCTTGAATATCACGAGGAGGGATAATATTTTTAACTTCAACTCTATTTACTTTAATACCCCAAGGATCAGTCGCCTCATCTAGAATTGATCTCATCTTAGAGTTAATGATATCTCTTGATGTTAAGGTTTGATCTAGTTCTAACTCACCAATAATATTACGTAGTGTTGTCGCTGTTAAATTTTCAATGGCATTAATAGGATTTTCAACTCCATAAGTATAAAGCTTAGGATCAGTTATTTGAAAATAAACAACTGTATCTATTTGCATTGTAACATTATCTTTAGTAATAACTGGTTGAGGTGCAAAGTCTTTAACTATTTCTTTTAATGATACAGTAGATGCTACTCTATCAATAAATGGTACTACATAATGAGGCCCTGTTCCAAGAGTCTTATAATAAGTACCAAGACGTTCTACTACTTTCGCTTGTGATTGAGGAATAACTTTTACTCCTAAAACAACAATTACTATAATTACTATTAATATAATCCAAAACATATTAATCACTCTCCTTAATTTCTTCTACTTTAAGTTTTACTCCATTAATAGATAATACTTTTACTTTACTGTTTTCTTTTATCTCTTTATCACTATATGCACTCCATCTTTTTCCTAGAACTTTAACTTCACCTATTCCATCTTTTTCTACCTTTTCTGTAACCACACCTACTTTACCAATAACTCTATCTAAATTAGTAGGTACTACATCTCTTTTCTTCATTTTCTTAACAAATGGTTTTGTTAAAAGTAATAAAAGAATAGAACTGATAGTAAAAACTGCAAGATGTATCATAATATTATCAGTAGTGAGAGATACAAATGTTGTGATAATTGCACCTATGGCAAACCAAATAGATACTAAGTTTACAGTAGCAAGTTCAAATAATGATAAAATAACAAATAATACTAACCAAAAAAGTGTCATAATACTTCCTCCTTACCTAAAATATACTATATATTTAGAAAAAATACTACAAAAATAATTTTTTTCTTACATATTTTTCTAAACTATGCTAAAATCACTAAGGAAACAGTTTTATGGTTATATTGGAAACGACACATCCTTGGATGATAACGAACAACACATTGGTTAAGCAATGCTGTTTTTATTTTACAAGGAAGGAGGTTAACTATGCCTGAAACTAAATTACAAGACTTTATTTATACTTTAATAATGGCTTTTGTTATGGTATATGTAATGATTTGTTATAATATTTCTATTCATACAGGTGGATTAAGTAACTTTGTATTTATAGAAGCTTTTAATGAATTAATATATATGTGGCCTATCGCTATTATTTTAGAGTTTTTCTTAATAAGTAAAATCTCTCATAAACTAACTTTTAAAGTACTTAATCCTAAAAAAACACCTAGTATTATCATAAGTTATGGCATATCTATTATAATAGTTACTTTTATGTGCCCGATTATGAGTCTAATAGCAACTATTCTTATAAATAAACCTAGTCTTGACATTTTTATATCTAGTTGGTTGCAATCTATGGTCTTAAGTTTTCCTATGGCTATGTGCTTTCAGTTATTTTATGCAGGACCATTTGTAAGATTTATATTTAAACTTATATTTAAAAACAAACTAAGTAAAAATTCCTAGTTTGTTTTCTTTATTATCTTAAATTCTTTATCTTCTACATAATCCAAATCAAAAATAGGATTATCATCTAAAGCTGAAGGGAAATATACATATCTATTAGTTCTTTTTCTATAATCATCAGTATATAAAGTTTCTACTTCTTCAATAGTTAATCTCTTTAGTTTAGGTCTTTTAAGATTAGATAAAACTAAAAGATTATTAGTATTAATTTCTCTTACCTCTCCATTTTCCTTTTTTAATAACAAATAAGGAGAAAGCCCTTCTTCTTCAATTTTTTTATTAAAAGCTATTCTTGTATTTTTATACCTATCAAAATCAACTATATTACTTTTAATAACTTTCTCTTGATAATATCTATAAATATTTGGAAAATACTTATCAAGATAATCTAAAAAATTAATACCATCTATAGATAAATTTCTATCAACAATAGAAGCATAATAATATTTAATCATCCAATCACTCTTTTCATAATTTATAGATTATCATAATAATTACAAAAGAACAAATAGTATTTAATTATCTTTCAAACTACATGCATTAAGTCAACTGTAACTGCAACTTATCTAACAAACTATCTAATATTTCTTTGCTTTTTATTTTAGTAATTGCAAAACACCTCTTACCTAAATCCTTAAAACTTGCTCCAGAATGATATAGAACTTCCTTATCTAAAATGATAAATCTATCATGAAATGAGTTATTAACTACTAAAGTGACATTATTATACTGTTCTTTATACTTTTCATAATCTATATTGTTATACTTATTAGTAACAAGAGTAACTTTTCTATTGGTCTTAGATAATATATCTAGTATATTCTTATCTATATAATTATCTATTATAATGATGCTATTCTTAGACTTATCAAATATTTTAAGCATAAGAGAATAAGCATCATAAATCTGCCCTTCAAAAAAGATATGATTATTTTGTTCTTTAAAACGCGAAAATGCATTTTCTAACACATCTATTCTTTTAGAATCTTTTAATACTAAATCATTTATATATTTTTGTTCAATTAAATTAGTTGAGATATATTTTCTCATCGCTACAAAAGCATCCATTATTCTGATACTTACTTGTGTGGCGATTTTAGATTTTAATATTGTAGCAAGCATGGCGACACCTTGTTCTGTAAAAACTCTAGGACATCTATATCTACCTCCACGAGTTTCTATATTTTTTTGGTCGAAAATTTCGACCAAAAACATTTTACTTTCTTCTTC
>CALVKV010000117.1 GCA_944333305.1 uncultured Bacilli bacterium | reverse complement strand
GATGTTGATTATATTAAAAAAATGGTACCTAATATTTCTGATGAAATAGTAGAAAAACAAAAGAGTCTACAATCAGGAACTTGTCTTGCCTTTGGTAGTGCATTTAAAATACCATTAATAGTAAAATTAAAAATGCCTAATCCAATGCCAATGAGTGGTAACTGCGATGTTGTTAGAATTTGGAATGGTCATGACAATAATACTGTTTCCAATAATGATGCTCAAAAAAATGTAGAGACAAATAATATCAGTAGTACTCAGTATGAGATGAATAATATTCCTCCTAAAGAGGAACCAATAAACAATACTATAAATCAAGAAACTGTTAATACTGGAATTCCTGAATTAACACCTAATATATCTACTAATGGAGTAGTTGAAAATCATGAAGTAGAATCACTAATTGGTAGCCCGGTTAATCAAATCAAAGATATTAGTAACGAACAAGCACCTCAACAACCATTTAATATTGGAACTGAAAATATATCTACCGATAATAAATTTTTATTAAATAATAATGATACTCTTCCTAAAGAAGATAATATTAGTCAAACTGAACCCATCAAACCAATTCCTGAAATAAATAACATAGGTGAAACTTTATAAAAGTACTTTATTGTAAAAGTGCTTTTTCTTTGCTATAATTTAAAATAGAAAGAAGGTTGGTATAGTTATGAATTTTAAATCATTATTAAAAAACGATAAGCTATTATCAATCCTTCATTATGTCTTAACAAATGAAATAACAAAAAATAAAGTATCTAATGTTTCTATAAATGGAGAAGATTATACTTATAATCAATATTCTCTTTTAATTGCTATGGATATAGTAATTAAATATCAAATAATAATTGGTGACGAAACTTATCATTCTTACTTTCTAAATAAATTAAGTAGTATTACTACTAACTATGAAAGTCATCAGGATTTAGTTATTAAAGGTAACAGTTTATTAGTAGATTTAGTTGCAAAAAAATTAGATTTAAATAAGAGTATAACAGAAGATAAGAAAGAAATAATTAAATATATATATGACAGATATATTGTTAATGGTTACTGTTTTCATAGTTTTCCTGGAGCATTAAAAAAGAGTGTAGAGGAAGAAGGTTTAACTCAAGTTATAGATTATAAAGAACTAAGTGATTTAAAAAGAATTAACTATATTTTTGCTAAGCACAACTATAAAAATATAATCTCAAGAAATTTAAAAACTACTAGTAAAGCTATTTATATAACAGACTCTCCTGCTATGGCTTATTATTATGCTTTTAGAAGTCCAGAGTATTTAGCAGAACTTACATCCCTTAGTAAATATTATAAAAATATTAAACAATATGATAAGAATGCTTTTTATGAAAAAGACTATCAGAAATGTAAATCTAATTTAGTTTCTTTATGTGAACATGTTAATATGACTGTAAAAGAGGAAAATACTATTCTCAAAGCTTTTGATAAAAGATGGTACAACTTAAATATGTCTAAATCAACTCCTTGTATTGCCTTTATTAAAAGAAGTGATTTAGCAAAAAATTCTCTTGCAAATATTAATGAAATTATAGAAAGCGTTGATAAAGTAGATCTTTCTATTTTAATATCAAAAATAACTGATAGTAATTATCCTGCTATCAGGAGATATAGTAATATAAATTCTTTAAATTTAACAGTTATAACTATGCCTAGTTATAGAGAAATAAAAAATAATAAATTTATAAGCCAAGAAGTAGAAAAAAAACCTATAGTAAATATAACTAGAGAAACATATCAAAAAGATAAAAAGCAAAAAAAATTTAAGTATACTTATAGTTATGGTAATGCCAGCGTCCTAGCTTTATGCGGACTACTATCAATAACTTTAGGTATGACTCTAATTATAATTTTAAAAATAATAGGAGGCTAAAATGAAAGATATAAGAATCGTTTTTATGGGAACACCTGAGTTTGCTGTTCCAGTGTTTATTGCTCTTGCCAAAGATTATAATGTTGTGGCAGTTGTAACACAGCCTGATAAAAAAGTAGGAAGAAAACAAATATTAACACCATCTCCTATAAAAAAAGCAAGTGCTGAATTTAATATTCCTGTATTACAACCAGTAAGAATAAAAGACGAGTATGAGGAAGTATTAAAATATAAACCAGATATGATTATAACTTGTGCTTATGGACAAATTATTCCTAAAGTATTACTGGATTATCCTAAATACAAATGTATAAATGTTCATGCTTCCCTTTTACCAAAACTAAGAGGAGGAGCACCTATTCATCATGCTATTATGGATGGCTATGATAAGACAGGTATAACTATAATGTATATGGATACTAAAATGGATACTGGTGATATTATTAGTGAAAGTGAAACTGATATAACAAAAGAAGATACTTTAGGTAGTCTTCATGATAGATTAAGTGAAATGGGTAAAGATTTGCTGTTAGAGACCCTTCCTGATATCATAAGTGGTAATATTCATCCTGTAAAGCAAAATGAAAAAGAAGCTACATATGGATATAATATTACTAAAGAAGATGAGAAAATAGACTTTGCTAAAACCAATGTTGAAGTTGATAATAAAGTTAGAGCCTTGAATCCAACTCCAGGTGCTTATACAACAATAAATGATAAAAGAATGAAAGTATATGATGTAAGACTTAGTGATAGATATTATGCTAATACAGAGCCAGGAACTATTGTAGGCTTTGAAAAAGATGGTATTCGTGTTGTAACAGGTAATAAAGAAGTAATATTAACAGATATTGCTATAGAAGGTAAAAAAAGATGTTTAGTAAAAGATTACTTAAATGGTATTGATAAGAAAGAATTGTTAGGAGTAGTATTAAAGTGAAAGAAAAAAAGAAAAAGGAAGAAAATAAATATATCAAATTTATTAAAGATTTAAGTAAAAGTAAAAGAGGAAGAGCTGTTCTTTTCTTTATCTTTTATTTTATCTTCTTTTTTGTTTTGATATCTCTAATAAGAAGTAGTTATAATACCAATACAAATAGTAATGATAATGATGCAAATAATGTTAGTACTGAATATAAATTAGATGGTATTACAAATGGTAATTATCATTTTACAAGAGAAGAAAACATTAATGGACTCATAACTAATTTTACTGGTGATAAAAGTGATGATAAAACAGAAGGAGTAATGACTAGTAATAATACCTTCTATAATTACTTTATCTATGATAATATTAATTTAATAAAGACTACTGATAAATTTGAAGTAACAAGTGAACTATATCATTTTAATAATATTACTGATGATAATAATATATCTAAATTTCTAAAACAAGCGACGCTTATTTCTAAAACAGAGTATGAAACTGGTAATACTTCTTATAATTATGAGATAACTACAAATACTATAGACTCTATTATTAATGACACTAACATTGATATCGCCGATATTCCTAATAAAATAACACTAGAGACTAATGAAGAAGATGAAGTAGTTAAGATAACTTATGATTTATCAAGTTATGCTACATATATTAATGGAACATCATCACCAACAACAATCACTGTTAGTTATTCTAATTTTGGTGAAATAGAAGCTTTAGAAATACCAGAAAGTTAAGGTAAATGATATGAAAAGTTATATTTATAAAGATGATAATGATTTCAATACCAATATGTATAAACTAATGCAAGAGTTTAAAATAAAAGATTTAAACTATAAATGGTTAATTACAGATATAGAAACTAATGAAGATGAGATTTTTAATAAAGAATCTATTATTATAAAGCATCAAAATTTAATGAGCTTTTTAGAAAATAATAAAGATATACAGTGGATATGGGCTGTATTTTCTCTTATACCTTATAAATATAATAACGATGAAATACTTAAATATCCTCTTCCCTATATAATAGAGAATGAAAATATTAATTATACAATACAACATCCTCTAGCAGAACTTGAAATAGATTGCATTGACAGTACTTATGCTAAAATAATCTTTAAAGATAATAATTTAATAAACTTTGAAAATGATAACTAATCATTTTCTTTTACTTTTTAATATATATCAGTTATAATATTAAAAGAAAAGAGAGTGATATAGATGTTTGAAAGCTTAGGTGATAGATTACAAAATGCTATTCATAAAATAAAAGGTTATGGCAAAATTACTGAAGATAATATCGGTGATATGATGAAAGAAATACGTCTAGCTTTACTTGAAGCAGATGTTAATTATAAAGTAGTTAAAGAGTTTGTTAATAA
>CALVKV010000116.1 GCA_944333305.1 uncultured Bacilli bacterium | reverse complement strand
GGATAGTAAAGGTACTTTAACAATCTTTGATACCCCCGGAAAAAACTGTCCACTAAATATACTAGCACCCATGAAGAAAATGTGTTTACAATATGTTACCTGGGGGGGGGCAATTTAGTAAATATCTAAGTAATAAGATTACTTTCTTTCGTTATGACTTAAGAGAATAGAAGTTAATTCTATTCTTTTTTGAGTGTAATAATGAAGGGAGAATTTATAATGAAAGATAAGAATAAAAAAGTAACAGTAATAATTATAAGTATATTAATAGTGTTAATTCTACTATTAGCATTAACCTATGCTTACTTTTCTACACAACTATCAGGAACAGACCAGATAGTAAAAGTAGGAGAGTTAGAGTTAGTATTAGATGAAACTAGTGAAGGGATAAGTTTAGATAGTGCAATAGGTATAAGTGATAAAAAGGGATTAGAATTAGATGGTTCAAATTTTAAACTAATAAATAATGGAAATAAAGCAGTAGATTATACAATCTATTTAGATGATAATAGTATAGGAGATAATGATGAAAGAATAGATGATAAGTATTTAAAGTATAATTTAAATAAAAATGGTTCTAATACAGGTGCAACATTACTAACAAGAATAGGAGCGAATCCAAATAGAATATTAGACTCTGGAACCATAGAAGGAAATAGTACAAATGAATATAATTTAAAGTTATGGATAACTGATGAAGTAGATGGAGATTACTCAGGCCAAGTATTTAGTGGAAAGTTAAGAGTAGAAGTAAGCCAAGCAAGAGAAACAGTAGCAGAAGTTCTTCTTGCAGATAGTGCAAATAATATAAATACAGATGATCCTGACCAAACGTTTATAATGGGAAGTAATCCAAATAACTATATTTGGTATAGTGGCAAGTTATGGAGAGCTGTAAGTATAGATACAAGTGATAATAGTGTAAAGCTAGTAACACAATGGAGTATTTCAACTTTACCATATAATGGATACAATAATAATGCTTTTGAAGGGAGTTATATGGAGTCTTGGTTAAATGATACAACAGTAGATGGATTTCTTGGTAACTTAAGAAATCCTGAGAGTTTTATTAAAATGGATAGTAAATGGAATGCTAGTCAGATGAGTGATACTAGTAAACCACCAAGTGAAAGTAAAGGTGGAACGATAGTAGAAGATGCTGTTGGACTTTTGAATTATTATGAATACAATATGAGTGGTAAGAGTTATCTGACTAATGGAAATTATTGGAGTACTCTAACTCCAGCTAACTCCTCTTCCATTTATGGTAATGATAGTTCTTTTAATGTAGCATCTTTTAATAATGTTCGTCCATCAATAAATTTAAAACCGGAAATAAAGATAGTAGGTGGTGATGGAACAGAAGAAAATCCATATAGGTTAGTGGGAGATAATGATACTAACCTTTCTGGAACAAAACTTAATACCAGATATAGTGGAGAATATATAACATTTGGAACAGGTGAGAATAACTTATATAGAATAGTAAGTCATGAGACTGATGGGTTAACAAAAATAACTAGTGCCAAACCATTAAAAGAAAATGGAACGTTTAAAACATTGGCATTTGGCAATACTATATATTATTCAAGTACAAATACAATAGGAAGTTTTCTCAATGAAGAATATTTAAATAGTGGTTCTTATTTAACTGAAGAACAAGCTAACATGATAGAAAATAGTACCACTTGGTATTTAGGAACAGTAGGTGTAGCAGCAAATTATAAATTAGCTAAGTATGCAGATAGAAATATGAGTAGTCTAACTTCAAATAGAACTATAGCAAAAATAGGGCTGTTAAGAATAGGAGAATTAATGCTAGGACAATTTGATAGAAATGCTAATAAAACATCTTATTGGACTTTAACACCATATAGCTCATCTGCTATTAATGTTGTAAACTTTTATGCTGCTTCAGCAGGCATTACTCCAGCAAATACTTGTGGTATTAGACCTTCCCTAATTCTAAAACAAAATGTAGTAATAACATCCGGTGATGGGACTTTACAAAATCCTTTTCAAATTGAATTAAGTAACTAGTTACTTAGTTCTTTTTCTTTAATTTTATGTACTTTTTGTGTGTTAAAAGCATAGATTAAATTAGAGGAGGGAAATACATGCCATCTTTTAAAGAAATAGTAACAAAAGCAGTTATTGGTAAAGGGAAAAAACAATTTACTGATAACTTATCATTACAAGTAACTAATAGCCCTAACACAATTCTTGGGTGTTGGGTAATTAATCATAATTTCTCTGGAAGTTTTTCTAATGGAACTGTTACTATAAATGGAAGTTATGATATTAATATTTGGTACTCTTATGATAATGATACCAAAACAGAAGTATTAAAAGATACTAAAAACTATACAGAAACAATTAATGTTCAAGGAAACTCTGATACAGAAAATGAAGAAGTAATTATTAGAAGTTTAAGTGGCCCAAGCTGTAGTAAAGCAGAGATTAATGGTAGTGTTATTAATTGTACTATCGATAAAACCTTAGGAATTGAATTAGTAGGTGATACAAAGGTGCGTATAAATACATTAGATGAAGTTGATGATTGGGAAGAGATAATGGATAGTGATGCTACTATTGATGAGAGAATAGACGAAGAAGTAAATGAAGACTATCTAGATAATCCCACAGATTAGGTAGGTTTGATAAAACTCGCTTATTATAATAGTTCCTAGAGACTGTCAATAAAAAAAGGTTGACAGTCTTTATTTGCTTGTGTATAATTATAAACAGTGAAAAGAAAGGAGCTGTTATTATGGCAGTAAAATTAAGATTAATGAGAATGGGAGCTAAGAAAAGACCATTCTATCGTATAGTTGCAACAGATTCAAGAAGCAGAAGAGATGGAGAATATCTTGAGTTAATTGGTACTTATAATCCAATTAATAGTGAAAAAGATGTTAAAATTAATGAAGAAGTTGCACTTAAATGGTTAAATAATGGTGCTATTCCATCTGATACTGTTAGAAGTCTATTTAAAGATGCAGGCATTATGAAAAAATTTGCTGAATCTAAAGATAAAAAGGAAACAAAATAATGACTTTAGTAGAATTAACAGAGAAAATAATAAAAAATATTGTTAAAGATGAAGAAGCTGTTTCTGTAAGAGAATTTCCTAGTGAAAATGATAAAGAAATTATTATAGAAGTATTAGTTTCAGAATCTGATATTGGTAGAGTTATTGGTAAGAATGGTAGGACAGCTAATGCTATTAGAACCCTAGTTCAAGCTAGTAGCTCACTAAAAGATGGTAAATTTGTAAAAATCAACATTGACAAGTTTTAGAATCACTGTTTAGTGATTCTTTTTCCATATAGGGGGATAAAAATGAATAGAGCCATAGTTAAATATATTAAAAGAAATTATAAAGATTTAAATAATGATAAATTCTTTAAAGAAAATAGTAACTATATAGAAGAACGCCTTAGATGTTTAAGATTTAATAGTCCTATAATGGGCCCTTTAAGAGCAATTGATAAAGAAGACTTTTATAGTCTAATAGATGAATTCTTCAAAAAATATTTTGGGGATTCTGAATTCATGGAAAGTATAGATACAAAAATATTAATTTATTCAAAAGAACAATTACTAGAATTTATAGAATATAGTGATACTATGAATATAGAAGGAATTATAAAAAGCCATGTTAATATTTCTAGAGAAGAATGTCATAATTTACTAGAAAGTTTTGGTGCCTTTCTTTACCCTGATTATGAAGATTACTGGGAAATACATTTATTAGATTTTAACACCTTAGAAACAATACTAAACGCTGTTCATGAATATACTCATAAAATTCATTATTATAAATTAGGAGAAAAATTCGCAAATGATACTGATATAATTACAGAAATGTTAGCTTATTATAATGAAGCTTTATTCGCTCTTTATCTCCTTAAAAATAAAGTTATCTCTTTATCTGATTTGAATTTAGCTTTATCAAGAACAGAAGAAGAAATAAAAGAAGAGATGTTTTATAGCCATATCTGTTCTCTAATAAATAGTGATATAGACTCATCTAAGTTAAACTCTATAACACAAGAAGGGCTAATTAAATATTATAAAGAATCTTATTTTCCTCCTAAAGATTATTCTCATCATTTAGGATATGCCTTATTTAAAGAAACTTTTTTAAGCCAAAAAAATTATACTTTAGAAGAACATACTGCTTTTTTAAAAAATGCTATGGTAAAAAGAAAAATTCGTTAAATTTTAAGTAAAGTGCACAATTAAGTGCATTACGACCCAAAATGTGTATTTTCATAAGAAAATGCACATTT
>CALVKV010000115.1 GCA_944333305.1 uncultured Bacilli bacterium | reverse complement strand
GATATCTTTAAAGTAGATATTAAAGATGTAGATAAATCTATGAGAAGAACTGCTAAAGCCGTTAATTTTGGTATTCTTTATGGTATTAGTAGTTTTGGCCTATCTGAAGACTTAAAGATAGATGTAGGTAGTGCTAAGAAGTTTATGGATAACTATTTAGAGACTTATCCTGGTATTAGTGAATATATGGATAAAGAGAAAAAAGAAGCTTATAAGAATGGTTATGTTACTACTATTATGAATAGAAGAAGGGTTATTGATGAGTTAAAGAGTAGTAACTATATGGTAAGAAGTGGAGGAGAAAGAATGGCTCTTAATACTCCTATTCAAGGTAGTGCTGCTGATATCCTTAAAAAAGCGATGGTAGACTTATATAGTGAGATGACTAAAAGAAATTTAAAGAGTAAAATACTTATTCAAGTACACGATGAACTTGTTTTAAACGTTTATAAAGATGAGTTAGATGAAGTTAAAGAGTTAGTAAGAGATAAGATGGAAAATGTTATTAAGTTAGATGTTCCTTTAAAAGTAGATATTGAAACAGGTAATGACTGGTATGAAGCTAAGTAGGTAATTATGAGAATAGTATATTGTGGTTATGATTTCTTCTATGGTTGTTTAGAAGAATTAGTTAAAGATAAAAATAATACTATTGTAAAGATATTTACTTTTGGAACTGATAATAAATATAACTTTAATGATAAAATAAAATCTATTGCTAATATAAATAACATACCTATTTCTTATGATAAACCTAATGAAGAAGAATTATTTAGATTATTTGATAAAGAAAAAGTTGATGTAATAATTACAGCAGGTTATATTTATAAAATACCAATTATTAACCATCCTAATTTTAAAGGAATTAATGTCCATCCTACACTTTTACCTAAAGGAAGAGGTCCTTGGCCCTTACCATGGATAATTTTAAAGAAAGAAAAATATAGTGGTGTTACTATTCATAGATTAACTGATGATATGGATAAAGGACCAATACTTTTACAAGAAAAGTTCAAGATATTAGATAATGAAGATTTAGAGACTCTATCTTGTAGAAGCCAAGTACTTGCTAAAAAACTTATAACTGAAGTAATTAGTAATTTTAATTATTATTATGACAATGCTAAAGAACAAGGTGAAGGAGAATATTATCCTTATCCAACAGATGAAGATATGACATTTAATGGTTTTATGAAAGTAGATGATATTGATAGAATAATAAGAGCTTTTGGTAAGTTTGATTCTTGTACTAGTTTTTTAGGTAAAAACTTTTTAGTACATGATGCGACTTGTTGGAAAGAGGAACATAAATATAAACCAAATACAATTGTCCATATTACTAATAAAGAAGTGCTAATGGCGGTGCTTGATGGCTTTGTTTGTATTAGATATTATGAAGAAGATAAAGATTAAGATGTAAAGGGAGTATTTAGATGGAAAATTTAGAAGTTAGAAAATTAGTAAATGTTGATAATGAAACATTAGATAAAATAACTGAATGGATGTATAATTGGTGGGGAAAACGTGATGGATATAGTAAAAGATGCTGTTAGATGTTTTATGCAACACAGTATGGAAGATGATAGATTACCACAAACTTATGGCATGTTTTTAGATAATGAAATTATTGGTATGTATCAATTTGCCTATGATGACTTAAGTGTTAGACCAGATATTTATCCTTGGCTTGCTAACGTCTATATTGATGAGATATATAGAGGTAAAGGATATGGAAGAGAGTTACTAGAAAGTGTATTTGACAATGCTAAAGAAAATGTTAACTTTGATGAGATATTTCTATATACAAAACATATAGGTTTATATGAGAAATTTGGATGGGCTTTTTTAGAAGAAGTTGATACTTTTAAAAAAGAGCAAAGAATAGAAAGACTATATAAATTAGATTTGAAATAAGAGTTACATAAATCTGGTAATATGTTATACTAGTTTTATAGAAAATTAATTAATAGGAGGTTAGAAAGAATGTTAGAAAAAAGATATCAAGATTGGATGGATGAATTTATGGATTCTTGGAAGGAATTAAATTGGGAAAGGACTCTCAATACATTAGATAAAAATGTAAAATATTATGAAAATCCATTAGATTCGCCATGCAAAGATTTTATTGAAGTTACAAATTTATGGAATGTTGTAGCTAATAACCAAAAAGATATTGATTATCAATACAAAATACTTTCTTATACTGATGAATTATGTATTATTAATTGGCAAATGACTAGAACTTTAATACCTAGTAATATTAGACAGCAAATAGATGGAATATTTCAAATATCTGTGAATGAAGAAGGTAAATGCACTTATTTTAAGCAATGGAGATATACTAGATAAAAAGGAAGAAGTGATTAACAATGCCTGAAAAACCAGAAGTAATTACAGTTAGTAAGACATTAGAACATATTATTATAGGTAAGACTATTAAGAATGTAGATGTTTATTGGGATAATATAATTATTGGTGATATAGATAAGTTTAAAAAAAATTTAGTAGGAGAAAAAATTGAGTCTATTACTACAAGAGGTAAATGGATAGTAATATTTCTTACAACTAAAGCTTTGATATGCCATTTAAGAATGGAAGGAAAGTTTTTCTTTAGAGATCCTAGTGTAGTTAAAGAAAAGCATGAACATGTTATTATTACTTTTACTGATAATACAGATATGAGATTTAATGATGTTAGAAAGTTTGGGAAGATGGCATGTCTTCCTAAAGATGAAGTTTATAATTTAAAACCACTTTCTGATTTAGGATTAGAGTATTATGATAAGAGCCTAATACCTAGTTATTTGTTAGAAGCTTTAAGAAAAAAGAAAGTGCCTATTAAAACCGCTTTACTTGACCAGTCTATTATTACAGGAATTGGTAATATTTATGATGACGAAATTCTATTTGCAAGTCATATTAACCCTTTAAGGAAAGCAGATAGTATTAATATAGATGAAGCGGATGCTATTATTAAAAATACAAAGATAATACTAGATAAAGCTGTTACTATGGGAGGTACTACTATTAAGAGTTTTACATCAGCAGAGGGAGTACATGGCTTATTTCAAAATGAACTTGCTGTTCATGGTAAAAAAGATGGAGTATGTCCAAACTGCGGAGAGAGGCTTATTGTTACTAAAGTAGGAGGACGAGGCACTTATTATTGCCCTAAGTGTCAAAAATAAAGACTTATGTTTTTGTTCATAAGTCTTTTAAAATGGATTATATCTGTCTATTGTTATTGGTTTTGTATTAAATAATTCTAGGTCTTCTTTACTTAAATATTTTTTATTAATTATTACCATAAGAACAAAGTTATTAAAGAAATTATCATTCATTATATAATAACCATCTTTATATAGTATGTCTCCATAACTGTTTTCAGCTTTCCATCTAATTGGTTTATTATCTTCAATATGAACTCCTGTTATTACCATTAAATGTTGATAGTAAATATCAAAACTATTTAAGGCTTCTTCTTTAGTTAATAAATCTATATTAAATACATCTTTATAATTATATAAATTAGAATCTAATATACCTGATTTTTTATCTCTCATTTTATCAATATTACAAGCAAAATAAACTGGCATACCATCTTTTAATTGTCTAACTGCTAGATCTTTTAATACTTCTATAGGCTTATTAATAAATTCAACATATTTACCATAAATATTGTCATTATATTCTTTTCTATAGAGCATGTTATATTCGGTCTTATACATAGGAACATTGGTAATACTTACAAAATCATCTAAGTTGATAGATAAATATTTATTTTTGAACTCTATAGGAGTTATATTTTCTAATTTAATTATTTTTCCGTCTTTATCTTTATACTCATATGTGAAAAATAGGGGAGGAGAACCTAAGCATTTAGACAAGAGATTGTAATTTTCTTTTAACATTTCTTCTTTTCTTAGATAAAGTTTGTCTTTTGAAGTGTTATTCTCTTTTAATTTTAGTAATTTAAACATATCCTTTTTTATTTTTTCATTATAAAGTCTTATTAGTTGTTCCGAATTTTTACTATCAAAAGATTTAGGCATTACATCTTCTGGAACTATACCATATTTATTAACTAGTTCTTTAAAAAATGTGAAGCGACCACCTTCATAAAAAGCATCCTCTATATAATATTTATTTACTTCAGTTTTTAAATCAAAGTTTTCTTGTTCGATTATTCTGTTATAAAAAGTATTAGCTTTTTCTAATTTATCAAAAAAAGATAGATAATTTATTGATAAATTTATATCTGTAGGTAAAATGTTAAGATTAGTAGCAACGTTATTTTCAATAAAATTTATTCCTGCATAAAGCCAACATA
>CALVKV010000114.1 GCA_944333305.1 uncultured Bacilli bacterium | reverse complement strand
AATAATACGATAACACCATTACAAACGATTGTAAAAATTAAACCAAACACAGAACTCTTACTTTTCATAAACACCTCAACTTCTAAAGAAATATCTTATATTAATCACTTATATTTTAGAAAAACTATTCCTAAAGACAAGATAATTCTTAACATTATTCTACTTATAAGAATATTTAAATTTATGTATCTCTAAATGTTTATCAGATATATCATATTTCATTGCATATATCTCATAATCTCCAGTCTTTTCTGGTAAGCTATTATATTGTCCTGTTGTTTTATTATATATCGAATAATAAGCATCAGCATCTGAATAAAGTGTTGAAGGAATAAATATTCTTAACTCTGACTTTATATCTTTACTTAAAATCCAGTTATTACTATTTTCAATACTACTTACTAAATCATTTACATTCTCTTTATCATAATAAGCAATGATAATTGTATATTCAGTTTTATCTTCATCAAAATAAGTATCCCAATCTTGAATTTCAAGTTCACCATTACTTGGAAGTTCTGCATCTACTATATCTCTATATTTATCTATTTCATCATAATCAACTGAAAATGTTGGCATTAAGCAAAATGCACCATAAACTATTAAAAGAAAAGCTATTATAAAACCTCCAACAATATTTTTAGTGCATTTAAAACCTGCTCTTTTATATTTAAAACCTAGTATGATAGATAATATTGGAATAGGTAAAAAGCACCAAAACACCCATGTGTTTTTAGTAAAATTAAAGCCATGTTGAGGATTTATTAAATTAACAATAGAAAGTGAAGCTAAAGCTATCCATAAACTTGCAATAGTTACTATAAATAGTATTATCATACCATTTTTAATAAATCTACTATGTGGATATTCCTCTATTTTCATAATAGTTTTCTTAGTCTCCACACTTTTCCCTTCATCATTATCTTTATTTTTCTTACTAAATAATTTTTTTAGTTTAAAACTAACTTTAATAACTAAAATAGATATAACAAACCATATCAGTATTATTCCAAAGTCAGTTATTATTAATTCACCTATAGTAAATTTATCAGTAGAATCCATACTATCTATCATCACTAATATTGATAGTATTATCCACATAATTGATGGTATAACAAATAATTCAAAGAAAAATCTAGATTTAAAAATATTGTTATCTTTTTTAGAACTAGTACTCTTCATAAAATAATTACTTCCTTTCATTTAATAATGGAAAAGTTGACTACCAAGAGCCACCTCCTCCACCTCCAGAACCCCCACCACTGCTTCCTCCACCAGATGATCCTCCTCCACCTGATGAAGATGATGATGGACTAGAAGACATAACAGACCGTGCCGATGTCATTGTAGAACCAATAAATGTACCAAACGTTACAACACTAAAGGCAGTATGGCTATCATACCAAGAAGGTGCTTGCATATTTATTGTCTCAAATTTTTTAATCCATTTATCAGATACTCCTAAAACATAAGTAAAAGGTAAAATATCATAAAAGTATGTTGGATTAGAAAGAACCATTGACTCTAATTTATCTTTTTCAGCAGTCTCTAAGAAGTTTTTAAATCCCTTTATTTTACCTAAAATCTCATTACCATATGGAGTTCTTTTTGGCATTATCTTAAAGAAAAATATTATTCCTATTAAACATAATATACCAACTATAACCCCAATTAAATAGATAGACTCACTAGTAACTGCATCCGTAATAGGTAAAGAACTAAAGAAAACAGTTGAATGAAAAATTGTAAAACCTAACCAAAATATTCTAAATACCAAAGGCATTTTAGCAAATATACCAACAGCATAAAAAGGAATATAAAATGCACAGATAAATAGTGTCATAGCAACCTCCCCTGCTCCTGCATATTCAAGAGTAGGAATAGAAATAGTAGTAATTACTGAAATAAGCATTAATAAAATAATTATTATAGACTTTTTAGATGCTTTCTTCTCAAATATTTTATTCTTATTCTCTTTATTATTTATATTAGATAATATTTTATGAGTAGTAGCATAGAAATTATCATATAAATCATCTTTAGTCGCTTCACCTTCTACAGCCGTATCTTTAAATAGCCCCCCTAAGAACAATCTCTCATTAGCATCATTGCCATCATAATCTTTAAGTTTAGTAATCTTAAAACCATCAGCTTTAGAAAATAAAGACTCATCATTATTATCAGATATTTTAATATAGCCTTTATTCGCTAAATATATAAGTAAAGAAGTTACATCTTGACTATTCGCTTTTCCTTTATATAAAAATCCTACCTCTAAACTATTAAATCCTTCTGGTGGATAAAACTCTACTGTCTCTATTACTCTATTATCACGTCCAAATATAAACCATAGTAAAAATGATATTATTAAAGCAACTATTGGAATAATAAACATTAAATAGATATTAGAATTTACTACAAGTCCTGCATCTACAAAATAACCTTCAGGAAGTTCACATCTAACCGTCAAAGCCTCTCCTCTATTTAAAACTCCATCATAACTTCCTGATATTGTATTACCATTAACAGTATAATTAATACCATAATTATTAGTAGAACCTACTTCTCCTTTAGAAAAGCCTAATTTACTAGCATCAAACTCTTTAGGCATCGTTATATTAAAAGTTACATTGCCTATTACTGTATCCCATTCACTACCTATAATATTGTAATATAACTCATCATAATCCTTAACAGGATCTTTCCCTAAATTATAAGTATACTTAATTGTATAAGTCTTTTTTCCTGTTAAAGTTGTACTAGCAGAACCTATCTGTATTTTATAATTACCATTCTCCCTTGAAGTAGAATATTCATCATTTACACTTAAATTAGTAACCTGAGTTCTATTAGTAGAAGTACTACCATCAAGTCTTACTAGTTTATTACTTAAAGGAATAGTTCTAAATATACCATGTTTAGGAGTATTAAAATATGCAGTTATTGTTTCTGTTATATCAAAAGTATTATTAGAGTTTACTACGATATTAACATCATAATTATCAATAACATAATCATAAGATGCATACATACTATTTTCACTAGGCACATTACTACTAGAACTTACTACATCATCATTAATACTAACCAATAGACTATAATACTTTATATCATCAATACTATATTCCCCTAATATATCTAAATTAAACATCAAGTTAAATTGATTAGAACCAGTTAAAGCGATATTAGAACTACCCGCTTCTGTTATTAAATTATAATCTTTATCATAATAAGAAACTCTTGAACTATAAGTAATAGAACTATTAGAATTATTAACAACTTCACCAGTTAAACCAAAAGCCATAGTTGAAGTATCAGAATAATCTTCAAATCTAATATTAGAAAAAGATAAATCTCTAACATCTAAATTCTTAACATCATTAATATCAGTATAAGATATCTCTCCACTTATAGCATTAACACCTATTGGATAAATACAAACTATAGATAGTATAACTATTGCAAATAAAAGTATTTTCTTAAATCTTTTTTTCATCATCTTCACCTATACCTTAACATCAACATTTTCTCTTTCGCTTATTTTCGCTTCAAACATTGGTCTTGACTTATAACCAAAAATCTTTGCAAAGATATTATTAGGAAACATTTCTACTTTATTATTAAAGATTCTAACTGTTCCATTATAATATTTTCTTGAATTTGCAATATCATCTTCTATTTTAACTAACTTATCACTTAAATCTTTAAAATTATCACTAGCTTGGATCTCCGGATAAGCCTCTACAAGTAACATAATTTTATCAATATCTCTATTTAGTTCGAGATTAGTCTTTATTTTCTCATCATTAGACATATCATCATAAGTATTACCTCTTAACTTAGTAATTTCTTCTAAAGTATTTTTTTCATGTTTTGCATACGTTTTTACAACTTCTACTAGATTAGGAACTAAATCCCATCTTTTCTTTAAATAAATATCCATAGTAGAAAAAGCTTCCTTTGCTTTATTATCTAAATTAGCAAAACTATTAAATAAAACAATAGCATAAATAACAATTATAATGATAACTGCTATAACAACATAAATCCACATAACTCCCACCTCTATCTTAATATAATTTTAATATATGAAATTTTAATAGTAAAGAAAAAGAGATTTAAAATTTCTGATTTTAAATCTTTTTTTATTAACCTATACTATCAATAAATTTCTTTATATCTTCATCACTTGGATTAGAATTAAAGCGGTATCCTTCTTGCCAAGTACCAGTACCTGCTACATCTTCTAATAAATCTCCACTTTGTCCTAAACCAGATGATGAAGAAGTACAGAATGGAATAACTGTCCTACCAGTAAAATCATTCGCTTCTACAAAAGAGTTTACTGGCCAAGCTGCTATACCCCACCAAATAGGATAACCAATT
>CALVKV010000113.1 GCA_944333305.1 uncultured Bacilli bacterium | reverse complement strand
AATTTTATACATTACTATAAATTGATATAAAGCGTTGGTGTTTTTATAACTTTTTTCGTAAAAAACCTAAACTCAAAAATAATATTATTTGACTTGTAATGCTTTTTTTGATATAGTTTATTTAGATTTTCGTTGAAGTCTAATAGTAGAAATATAATTATTTTAAGAGACTTAGTGGTTGGTGTAAACTAAGATGTTTATATTTTGAAGTTACATAGATGGAGAAAAGCGTGACTTAAGCGTTAATTAGAATGAAGTGCATAGTTTCTATGAAATAAGGTGGTACCACGGGTTAGCTCGTCCTTAGTTTGTAGGAGCTTTTTATTTTTAAGGGAGGATTAAAATGACATTATATGAAGAATTAAAATGGAGAGGACTGGTTAAAGATATATCTAGTCCTGAACTTGTTGATAAACTAAATAAAGGAGGTCTTACTTTTTATATTGGAACTGATCCTACTGCAGATAGTTTGCATATTGGACATTTTTCATCGTTCTTAATTGCAAGACGTTTGAAAGAAACAGGACACCATCCTATCCTTTTAGTTGGTGGTGCGACTGGTCTTATTGGGGACCCTCGTCCTACTAGTGAAAGACCTATGATAAGTAAGGAAGAGTTAAACCATAACTTTCTTTGTTTAAAAGAACAGGCCGAGCGAATATTTGCAAGAGGTGATAAAGACTTTAGAGTTGTTAATAACTTTGATTGGATTAAGGATATTAATGTAATAGACTTTTTAAGAGATTATGGTAAATACTTTAATATTAATTATATGCTTGATAAAGATATTGTTAGAAGAAGACTTGATAGTGGGATTACTTATGCCGAGTTTTCTTATATGATTTTACAAGCTTTAGATTATTTACACTTAAATAGGGAATTTGGTTGTACTTTACAAGTTGCAGGACAAGACCAATGGGGCAATATTACAGCAGGAATTGATTTGATACGTAAAAAAACGGGAGAAGAAGCTTATGCTTTTACAATGCCACTTTTAACAAAGTCTGATGGAACTAAATTTGGAAAAAGTGAAGGTGGTGCGATTTGGTTAGATAAGGAAAAAACTACACCATATGAAATGTATCAATTTTTGATTAATGCTGAAGATTCTAAAGTAATTGATTATTTAAAATTCTTAACATTTTTAAGTAAAGAGGAAATAGAAAAAATAGAAAAAGAACATTTAGAATGTCCTGAAAAACGTCTTGCTCATAAGACTTTAGCTCGTGAGGTTATTACTTTTATTCATGGCGAAGAGGCTTATAAGGAAGCTTTAAATATTAGTGAATCATTATTTAGTGGTGATATTAAGAAACTTACAGGTAAAGAGATAGAAATGGCTTTTAAAGGTCTTGATAAAATTACTATTAATGAAGATATGAACATAGTAGATTTTCTTGTTAATACAGGTATTTGTAGTAGTAAAAGAGAAGCTCGTGAATTTGTTAGTAATAATAGTATTACTATTAATGGAGAGAAGATTAATAATATAGAATCTATTATTGATAGCAGTATTGCTATAGAAGATAAATATTTGGTAGTAAGACGTGGTAAGAAAAAATATTTTATTGTATGTTTTGGAGGTAGCGATGAAGAAAAATAAGAGTAAAAGGGAATTAAAACAAGATCAAAAGAAAGTTGTTAAATGGTTAAAAGTTATTATAGTATTATGTATTGCTATTATTGTAATTGAACTAGGTTATATTGGTTTATCTTATTATAATAGAAATAAGTCTATTATTTATACAGATACTTTGAATAGTTTTGAGAAAGTTTCTGATGGTTATTTAGTTGCTGGTAATAGTGATTTTAAAAATAGTAGTTTTAATTCATATCAAGATGAATATAATAAAGCTAAATTTGCTAAATATAATAATGATTTTGAAATAGAATTTGAAAGTGCTTATACTAAAGGTTATGGTTCTTTCTTTAATGATGTAGTTGCTTATGATGATGGTTATATAGCTGTTGGTGGGGCTCAATATGATGAACAACAAATCGAAGATAATGCTACAGATGGTTTAATTGTGTTATATGATAAAGAAGGTAAACAAGTAGATACAAAGACTGTACAAATAGCAGGAGATACTACTTTTACTAAGGTTTTATTAGTTGATGATGGATTTATTGTAATTGGTCAAAGTATATTACAGAATATGGTTATTGGTAATAATCCTGATGGTGGAGCGTTAATGATTAAATATAATTTTGATTTAGAAGAACAGTGGCGTGCTAATCATGGAGGTAGTAAGTCTGCTATTTTCAACGATGCTTTTATAGATGGAGATTATATTTATTTAGTTGGTAAAGATGCCACTCGTTATGGTATGATTGCTAAATATACTCTTTCTGGTGAACAAGTATTTGTTAAGACTTATGAATATACTGATACTGTTGGTTTCAGTTCTATTGTTAAAGTAGGAGATAATTTTTTTGTAGCAGGTTCTAAGACTATTAATATTGATGCTAAAGATGCAGATAAAATTACAGAAGCTTTGGTATTGAAATATGATGGTGATGGTAATGTAGTAGATGAGGTTACATTTGCAAGAAATGATGCAGCTAGATTTAATAAAATTGTTAGCGATGGAGATAATTTAGTTGTAGTAGGACATACTTATAAAGTTGATGAAGAAAAGTCTACTGATAAATATAATTTCTTAGATTATCGTGGCCTTATTGTTAAGTATGATAGTAATTTAGAAGAGATATCTAGCAATAAAGAAAATGGTACAGGTGTTGATTATTTTAGTGATGTAATGGTTATGGATGATGGTTATTTGGTAGGTGGCTCTTCTTCTTCAAAAGAACTTGGTAGTAATAATAAGGATTATCGTACTTATTTCTTGAAATATAATAAAGATTTGGAAAGAGAATTTTATAAGTAATGCTTTATGTAGTTAAAAGCTTTAAGGAGGATAAAGATACAAATGGTAAAGGTAATCCTCCTTTGAGTGAAGAAGGAGTACAGCATGGTAAAAAATTAAAGTTAAGAAATAATGTGATTAATTTTGATATGTGTTATACATCATATTTATTAAAAGACTTTAGTAGTGCTCTTATTCTTGTTGGTGATAAATTAATAGTGGAAAGAAATCATATTTTAGATGATGAAAGAAAAGAAGAGATTATTAGCCTTATTAAATCTCTTCCTTTAGATAAATCAATTTTAATTGTGGCAAGTGATAGTGTTATTTCTATTATTAAAGATAATTTTGATTGTATGGAGTTAAAGTAGAAGAGTAAAAAAACTGCAGTGATGCAGTTTTTTATAGGCTTGTTAATGATACATCATCTAGATCTAGTGATTGATTGCCATTTGCATTTACTATGAATTCTATTCTAATTCCTGTAGTTCCAGCTGGAGCTTGTGATGTAATTAATCTATAATATGCAAAATCACGGTTACTATTAGTCATATCTTGATCTCTTACCATAATATTACCACCAAGAATATCGCCAGAATTAGTTATAAATATAACATTAGCATTAAGTGATACTTGAGCTCCTTCTGCTCTTGCAAAGAAACTTAATTCATAAAAGCAACCAGATTCTATATTGTTTATTACTTGTGATAAAGTTGAATCATCTCCTATGTTAACAGACCAATTTCCTGAATGAACTCTTCCTTGACTCTCTTCTGATATTATACTATCAGGGTTAGCGAATAACCATCCAGTTGGTTTATCATCAATAACATTTTCCATTCCGCCATTTATTACTAATTCTCCTCTAGAAACACATGGACATGCACAGTTTCCAGTAGGGCCTGTAGGACCAGTTGCTCCAGTAGGACCTGTAGGGCCTTGTATACCGGTAGCACCTGTAGCTCCTGTTGGTCCCGTAGGCCCAGTGTTATTCTTAGTTAGACATTTAATAACCTCGCAAAGGCAGTTATCTTTGCAATCTTTATTATCAATATAAAATTTCATATTTACCTCCTTTGCTATATGTTATATAGTATAAAAAAAAGTTAAATAATTAATGTGTTTATAGTTTTAAAATTAAAAAAATCAAAGATTTAAATGAACTTGTTAGTTCAATCCTTGATTTTTTCATTTTTTATTTGTTGTAGAATTCAACGATTAATGATTCATTGATATCCATGTTTAATTCATTTCTTTCAGGATATCTTACATAAGTACCTTCTTTTTTATTTTCATCAAAAGTTACATATTCAACACGTTTGTTAACTTTTTCTAAAGCTTCATTAGCAGCTTTATGATCTTTAGAGTTTTCTTTTAAAGCAATAACACTGCCTGGTTTAACTCTGTATGATGGAATATCTACTTTCTTACCATTAACAGTAATATGTCCATGGTTTACAAGTTGTCTTGCTCCACGACGAGTAGTTGCAAATCCCATACGATATACTAAGTTATCTAGACGAGACTCTAA
>CALVKV010000112.1 GCA_944333305.1 uncultured Bacilli bacterium | reverse complement strand
TATACAAGGTCAAGACAAGCTTGATCTACTGCTACAGGATCAGTTGATGCAAGAATTCCGATATCTTGCATACAAGGAGCTGAGGCATTACCATCACAGTCACAATCTATTGAAATATTTTTCATGACATTGATATAAACAGCATTACCTTTAAAGTAATCCACTACAGAACTAGCAGCATCTGCCATTGCTTCTAAGAATCTATCTTGTTCTGTAGTTACCAAATAGTTTTGTTTGGTCATTTGTTACACCTGCTGTATGAATTAATGTTTTACCAGCTGATGAAGCACAACCAATAGATAATTGTTTTAAAGCTCCACCATATCCTCCCATAGCATGTCCTTTAAAATGAGATAAAACAAGTAAGGAATCATACTTTGCTAAGTCTTTTCCTACATAGTTTTTCTTTAAAACTTTACCGTTTGGAATATCTAGTTCCATATCAGGTCCTTCAGCATCTAATAAGTCAAATGGAAAATATTTATCCCATTCATGTTCTTTAATTAATTCACGATGTTTTTCTGTAGAGTTTCTAGCTCCTTCATAAGCAGTATTACACTCAACAACAGTACCATGAACATAGTTAATTACATCTTTAACAAATTCTGGTCTTAGATAGTTCTTATTACCTTTCTCTCCAGAATGCATTTTAACGGCTACATTTCCTTCTAATTTCTTTCCAACAGCTTCATAAGCCTTTATAATGTTTTCAGGAGTTATCTCCTTAATAAAATATACTTTTGATTTTTCCATAATTTCTATTTCCTCCTCTATTATTATGTTTAATTTTTATAAAATTATTTTATAATTTATTATACTCTTCATCTGTAACTGGCTCACACCATTCATTAGATGTTTCTTCGCCTGGTACTTCAATAGCTAGATGACTAAACCAAGAATCCTTCTTTGCTCCATGCCAGTGTTTTACATTAGCAGGTATAGTAATAACCATACCAGGTTTTAGACTAACTGCTTCTTTTCCTTCTTCTTGGTACCAACCTTCTCCATCGACACAGATAAGAATTTGTCCGCCACCATTTTTAGCATGATGAATATGCCAATTATTACGGCAAGCCGGTTCAAATGTAACGTTAGCGATGAATAGGCTTGTCTTATTAGGATCAGTTAAAGGATTTAAATAACTTTTACCTATAAAGTATTTTGCATAAGCCGTATTTTCTTCTCCTAAACCAAAGTCTCCTCCATGTTTCTCATTCATTATTTATCACTTCCTTTACTAGTTATATTCTTAATTAAATTAATTGTATTTAAACTTCTAGGGAAGCCTAAATAAGGAACTAAATTCTTTACTACTTCTATTAACAATTCTTTACTATTGCCTAAAGCTAGATTAGCATTAATGTGAGATGAAAGCTGTGGAGCAACATCCTGAAATGATGCTAGAGTTGCAAAAGTAACTAGTTCTCTTTCTTGATAATTTAAATAATCTCTTGTATAAAAGTCTCCAAAACAATAACTTGCTAAATAATCCCAAATAAATTTAAAATCTTCACTTTCACTATCTCTTGATTTATCAATATTTTCTTTACCAAAAAGATTGTACTGTGTTTCTAATCCTTTAGAATATCTATCTTCATTTGTTGTAGTAGAAGCTGAATCTATTTTTCCTAAAACTTCTTCTGCTATTACAAGGAATGGATAAACTTTACCATACCCTAGATATGGAACAGTCTGATATACTGCTTCCTTCAATGATTCTTTATCTACATGAGTTACCGCTTCACTTAGTTTATCTTTAAATATTTCTTTACTATTAGTAGATATTAAAGCTGGTAATAGAGTAAGATATTTACTTCTATCATCAAGATTACTTTTAATATCATTATTTATAAAATTATTTACAATATTTTCTATTTCCATTACTCTCCTCCTTCTTTCTTACAAGATAATTTTATCACTTAGACTTAACTCTAAGTCAAGGGAAAATTACTTAGTTTCCTCTTCTATCCACTTTAAATAATCATTACTGGGACTAGCAAAAAATATGGCAAATGCAAATACTTTATAACTATAAATTTCTTTTATTATTTTTATATACCTCATTAATTAAAGACTCTTTTGTTTTCATAAAGGCTAAGTATTCTTTGTTATTTTCAATTATATTATATAAAAATTTATGAAAATAAAAAAGATGCTGACTATTTTTTCTTAAATTAAACAAGCATCTTTTTATATGTTTTTAATCTACTTAGATAATCATTTTCTAAATAACTAGTAGAATTAAATAATTCATAACTGTAAATATCAGCAGGAAATACTTTATTATAATTTCTAGCAAAAACATTATTAATATTATCTCTCTTAAAATTTTAAAAATTTATACATTGTAATAGAGTTTATTAAGATAGGTATGAAAATACTTTTTCTTTTAAATCTAATGTATCATATGCTTTTTTTGAAGGCATTCTATAAACTTCTATATTAGAAGCGTTTAAGGCTAATTTTTTAAATCTATCTTTTTTTATTTGTTCTTCTTTTTCGTGGTCTTTACCATCAAGTTCTATAACTAAAATTGGCATATTTATTCTTTTATCAATTATAGTAAAATCAGCATGGGCACCATTTAAAATATATCGTAAAATATCTGGATTTTTTTCTAAAAACTCTTTATTAGTAACAAGTTCAGTTAATCTCAATTTAAGATAGCATTTATAAGGTGAATCAATAAATATTGTATTTAAAGCCTCAAATAAAGCCTTCTCATAGATATTGTCAAACAATTTAGTTGCTTTAAAATACTTAATTTGTCTATATAAATAATCAAAAATGCAATTACTCTGATCAACGATTTCATCACCATATATGTTTATATAATTTATTAAGTTTTTAATATCTGGAACATACTTACCATTATCTAAGAAAAACTTTCTATCACATACTAAAATAAACTTCTCTTTCGCTCTTGAAACTGCCACATTAACTAGTTCTTTAGTAAATAAATTGTTTTTACCTTTAATATGTTTTTCACAAAAATCTAACTTGTTAAACACAGTTGAAAAATACACATTGTTAGCTCCTTTACCTTGAAAACAATGAATAGTACCGCACATTTTATCATTATATTCTTCTTTAAGTAATGTAGCTTGAGCTTTAAATGGGGTAATTATAAAAGTATTATTTATATCTTTGATATTCTCTTTAATAGACTTAATTTCTCTTTCATTAATAAATGACCCATCTTTTTTACTCGCACCTTTATATTGGTCAACATTAATTATAGATATTGAATCTTTGGAGGCTTCTTTATATATCTTTAACTCACTATCATAATAGTATTTATTACAAAAATTTATTATATGATAATTACAACGATAATGCTCTAGTAATATTGTAGGTGTAATTTGAAAAACATTTTTAATTGTATTTAAGAAGTTGTTATTTTCATAACGATAAAACTCATTGATGTCAGTTTCTATTTTTTTATCTTCTGTTATGGCACTTAATTGTTTACTATCACCTACAACTATTAGTTTTTTTGCTAAAAATAATAAAGGTAAGCCAGTTAAAACATCACATTGAGAAGATTCATCAATGATAATAGAATCAATATCTAAGCCATTCTTTATTAAATAATCAAAATTAAATAGAAAGCCATCTGCTGTTGTTAATATTAAGGGATATATATTGAAAGTATGCTTAATTAATTCTTTATTAGTAGTAATATTTTTCTTTGAAATAGTAATACTTTTTTTTAAATAATATAAGAAATAATCTAATGATAACTTATTATATTCTTCATAAATATTTTTAACTCGCTTTTGTTTGTCCTCTAAATCACCTTTTAGTAAAATTTCTTCCTTTAGAGCTAATTCTTTATTTATATACATTTGCTCTAATAAATTAAATATAGCATTAAGTTTAATATCTAAATCTTTATTTTCTAAACATAAAACATATGGCGTTATTATATCATAATTTGTAGAAACTACAAGCTTTTCAGATTAAAATTAAAAAACTAGTCTTGGAAATGTCCAAATCTAGCTTTTTCTTCGTAACAGATATTTAATAAATCTAAATCTTTAATAATATTTTTAGGAGTACACTCTAAATATAAATATTCATCTGGTTCAATATAACCTTTATCACTGTCTATATATATTGATAGAGGTTTATCTATACCAATTGTATAACTAATAACGACTTCACACCAAGATAAGTTATATTTCTTTAGATAGGTTTTTGCTATTTCTCTTGCTTTATAAGCTGCACTCCTATCTACTTTAGTAGGATCTTTTCCAGAAAAAGCACCACCACCTACCTTACAAAATGACTGATAAGAATCTACTACTATCTTTCTTCCTGTAAGACCAGAGTCTCCTTCAAAGCCACCTATTTCAAATCTACCAGTAGGATTAATTAAAAACTCTTCTATTTCAATATCATAATCTTT
>CALVKV010000111.1 GCA_944333305.1 uncultured Bacilli bacterium | reverse complement strand
ACTAGTAAGTTAAATACAGAAGATTTATTTATGAATGCTTATACTATTACACCTATGTTTAGATTTAAGAGTAGAGAAAGTGATTTAACTATTATCTTAGATATTGTTAAATTAGAGAAGCATCCTATCTATTATTTAGTTGCCTTGTTATCCAGTATGGTAAGTTAAGTTTTCCTTTACAAAAAGAAGAGAATAGTGTATTATATGTGGCAAATGAAGGGAGAGAGGTTTTGTGGCTGAATATGATACAATTATTAAAGAAATGTTAGAAAGAGATTTTGCTTCTGTTTATATTGGTGAAAATGAAAGATTTAATATATTGTATAACGATTTGTTAAAAACTATTTGTTCGGTTGAAGCTATTGATGATAATAATGTTAGGCTTTGCATAGCTAATCCATTATTAAAGGGAAAATATTGTATAGATAATATAAAAGTAATAGATTTAGTGACTATTGTTTATACACTTAGAACTTTGATGGAAGCAGATGGTATAGAACTTAAAAAAGAATATTTTAATAGCATTGATATTTCCTTCTTACCACTTTTATCTTCTAAAGAAGAACTAGGTATTAAGGCGGATAAAAGCTTTTCTGATTTTTATGAGCTTGATAAAGATGCTGCAAAAGAAATGTATGATAATTCTCCTCATAAGAGAGTTAAGTATTTAATTTATGAAGGTGATTGTATTTATATTAAAGTGCAAAATAAACTTCGCTCTAGACTTATGTTAATGCCTTTAGAAATAAAAAGGTTAGCTGGTTATGACTTAATAGTTCCACTTATCGATGAGAATGGTGAAATTGAAAAACTTGCTTATGATATATCTGAATATAGAGAATATATTGATACTGAATCTAAAGTTTATTCAAACTTTTTAAAGAATAGTTATAGATAAGAGCTTAGGCTCTTTTTCTTTTGTCTCTTGACTAAAACATTTTATCTTCTTATACTTATTAGTAGAATTGGAGGCTATGATGGTAGTGGTTAAAGAGGATATTTTAAAACAGCATAAACAAATATTAATGACAGCAGGATTAGAACTTGCTACTAATAATACTAATTCTTTAATAGAAGATGATATTATTAATGGAGTTATAGAAGTACCACTTGAAGCGATGGATACAGTTAAACAAAGAGTTCTTAATATTGCTAAACATAATAATTTAATTTTAAATAGTGATATGTTTAATGAAGTTTTAATTAGTTATAAAGAAGAATTAAAGAAGAAGTTTAGAAATATTTTTAAGAAAAGAATAAAATTAATAGAAGATAATTATTCTAAGTTTGATGATGATAAGCCAATGGACTTAGTTAAAAATTTAAAGAAAGAATTAGTTAAGTTTAATAAAGAAGCGAAAAAAGAAGCGAAGCAGGTTCTTACTAGTCTTGTTAAAGAAAAAATTATAAGTAATTTAGATTTAATAGTTAAAGATGATAATACTACTTTTAAGAAAGATGCTACTAAGTTTTTACAAACTATTTATGTTAAACAAATATTAGAGACTGTTGATATGAAAATATTAGTTAAAGATACAATACTTCTTAATAGTTTAAAAGAGCAGGTAGAAAGATTTGTTTTTACAAAAGAAAATTCTCATTTATTTGATTAGATGAGTGTTTTTTTATGCTTATTTTTTTAACTGGAAATAATTACCAAGGAAAAAAACTCCTTCTTATGTTTATAATATCATTAGATAGCATAATTTAGATGGTATAAAATGGGCAGATATTGGAACAATACTACTGTAAAGGAAGGAGCGATTATGAAGACAACAGGTGTAGTAAGAAGAATTGATGATTTGGGAAGAATAGTTATTCCTAAAGATATTAGAAAATCTCTTAGAATCAGAGATGGTGAATCTTTAGAGTTTTTTGTTGATAAAGAAACTATTAGCTTGAAAAAATTTTCTACTAGTGCAGATTTAAGTGAAATAGCACAGTCTTTACTTGATACTATTTATATAACTATTAATAAAAGTATTTTTGTTACAGATCGTGATAAGTTTGTAGCAGGTAGTGGTAAATTAAAAAAAGATTTTTGCGGTTTTAATATTTCTACTAAATTAGAAGAATATTTATTTCAAACGGAAAACTTAGTTAAAAGTTCTAGTCTAGCCAGAGAACTTGTTGATAATAAAGATACGGTTACTGAATATAAATATATTCTTAGTCCAATTTTATCAGATGGTGAAACAATAGGTTTAGTTTTAATGGTTGTTGAAGAAAGTAAAAGTTTTACTGAGGAAGATGAACATATAGTACAAATAATTGCTAATTTTCTATCAAAATATCTTGAAGATTAGATTTCGTTATGTTAAACTAGCTTTATTAAAAGTTTTGATGAAGAGTTTTATAGTTATTTAGTTATAGAGACTTCTTGGTTGGTGGAAAAGAAGCGATAATTTCTATAAAATATGGCTTCTGAACTTTCATATTGATATGTAAGTATGAACGTGCTAAGCGTTAATTAGAATGAGATGCAAGGTTTATTGTAAAGAAAGGTGGTACCACGGTTATTATCGTCCTTTTGAAATGATAAATCTTTTTATTTTGAAGGAGGAGATATTATGGAGAAATATTATATTACAACAGCTATAAGTTATACATCAGGAAAGCCTCATATTGGTAATACATATGAAGTTGTGTTGGCAGATGCCATTGCAAGATATAAAAGAAGTAAAGGCTATGATGTTTATTTTCAGACTGGTACAGATGAGCACGGTTTAAAAATAGAAACTAAAGCGAAAGAAGCAGGAGCCAGTCCTCAAGAATTTGTTGATTCTATTGCTACTGAGATTAAAAGAATCTGGGACTTAATGGATACTAGTTATGATAATTTTGTTAGAACTACTGATAAACATCATGAAGAAGTTGTTCAAAAGATATTTAATAAATTATATGAACAAGGTGATATTTATAAAGGTGAATATGAAGGATGGTACTGTACTCCCTGTGAATCATTTTTTACTGATAGTCAATTGGTAGATGGTAAATGTCCTGATTGTGGAAGAGAAGTTCAGAAACAAAAAGAAGAAGCTTATTTCTTTAGAATGAGTAAATATCAAGATAGATTATTAAAATATATTGAAGAGCATGATGATTTTATAGAACCAGAGTCTCGTAAGAATGAAATGATTAATAATTTCTTAAAACCTGGTTTACAAGATTTATGTGTTACAAGAACTACTTTTAAATGGAGTATTCCTGTTACTTTTGATCCTAAACATGTTATTTATGTATGGATAGATGCTCTAACAAACTATATTACTTTTATAGGATATGACCCTCTAGGTAGTAGTGATTTATTTAAAAAGCTTTGGCCAGCTGATTTGCATTTAATTGGAAAAGATATTTTACGTTTTCATACTATTTATTGGCCTATTATATTAATGGCTTTAGATTTACCATTACCTAAAAAAATATTTGGTCATCCTTGGTTACTTACAGATAATGATAAGATGAGTAAAAGTAAAGGTAATGTTATATACGCAGATGATTTAGTAGATTTATTTGGTGTTGATGCAGTTAGATATTATTTACTTAAAGAGATTCCTTATGCTAATGATGGTAATTTAACTTATGAATTACTAATAGATGTAATTAATAGTGATCTTGCTAATACTTTGGGTAATTTAGTACAACGTACTATAAGTATGGCTAATAAGTATTTTGGTGGTGTTGTTAATAATAAGGGAGTTTATGAAGACTTAGATAGTGAGTTTATTAATAAAATTAATAATTTAAGTAGTAATATTGATAAATCAATGGATAAGTTAGCAGTGTCTGAAGCGATAAACTCAATTTTAGAAGTTTTAAGAGCTAGTAATAAGTATATAGATGAAACTACTCCTTGGATACTTGCTAAAGATGAAAATAGTAAAGACAGGTTAGAGACTGTTTTATATAATTTACTTGAATCTATTAGAGTATGTTCTATTAATCTTTCTTTTGCTATTCCACAGACTAGTAAGGAAATATTAAGACAAATTAATAATATGGAAGAAGATAATACTTATTTAGAGGATAATAAGTATGAGGTTGGTACTCCTAAAATACTGTTTGAAAGAATAGATAAAGAAAAATTTTTAAGTGAGCATGATTTATAAATTCAGTCAAGAATATTGTGACTTTAAAGATTGTAAAATATGCTGTAAACATGAAAATAAATGAGATAATTTCTTAAGAGTTATCTCATTTTATGTTATAGTTGAAGGGTAGTTGTCGTAGTAACAAGTAGTATTTAAGTCGTAAGAAAGGATAGAGTTATGACTAAAAGACGAAAGTTAGATATTGAAGTAATTGTATTTTTAGTTCTTTATGCGGTTTTATTTTTAATGGTTATTTTAGGACATAATTTATTAGATATTGTTTATTTAGTTTTAGTAACATTTTATTTAATAAGATTGTTTTTATGTCGAAGAAAAAAGAAATTTTTTAAATAGAGATATATCTGTTTATTAGATTTCTTTTTTGATATAATCTTTTTAGAGGTGGTGCGTCAGTTCGGCGTATATAGTATAGTCGGTGGGAAGCCGGCCTGGTAATCTCTAGCAAAGAGCCAGTAGTTAGCCTTGGAGCCGAAATCGTGAGA
>CALVKV010000110.1 GCA_944333305.1 uncultured Bacilli bacterium | reverse complement strand
GTTGCATAAATATCAAGTATTTTTCTCCAAAAAACTTTTTCACTACTTCTTATATCTCTAATTTTATCTAATAATTCATCAAAATAAGGATCTACCCCATTATTTTTAAATCTTTCAACATTTAAATTATAACCTTTTACTAAATAATCTTTTAGCTTTTTATTAGCCCATATCCTAAATTTAGTTCCTTCATTAGATTTTACTCTAAATCCAACCGCAATTATCATATCAAGGTTATAATAATTAGTAGGTTTAGTAGAAAATTCGGAAATTCCGAATTTTCTCATTGTATTATTCTCTTCTAATTCATGTTCTAAATAAATATTTTTTATATGTTCATTAATTGTTGACTTTGCTTTATTATATAATTTACTTATTTGTTCTTGAGTTAACCAAATATTTTCATCTTCTAATATAGCTGTTACTTCAACATTATTATCTGTTTCGTATATGAAAAAATTATTTTCTTTCAAGATATCCCTCCTCGTATAAAAATTAATTATCTACTTCTCCTATTAAACTATCTAATAAATAGCTTTTAATCTTAACATTTTTAAAAGTATTAGAAGGAATACTCCCTTTTACTTTAACTTTTAAATAATTACTAGTATGACCTATACTAACACCATCTTTAACTTCTTCAAAAAGAACTTCTAAGGTTTCACCTATAAACTTATTAGCATATTCTTTCTCTAACTCACGAGAAACATCAAGAAGTTTTCTTGCCCTATCTTTCTTAATATTACCATCTATATGTCCATCCATTTTACTTGCTACAGTTCCAACTCTATCCGAATATGGAAAAACGTGAATCTTAGAAAAGCCAAATTTCTTAGAATTTTCTATAGTCTCATTAAAATCTTCTTCATTTTCATTAGGAAAACCAACAATAATATCTGTAGTTATAGATATATTAGGTCTAATCTTTCTAATTTCCTTTAATTTATTTTCAAAGTATTCTAAATCATATTTACGATTCATTAATTTTAAGATTTTATCACTACCTGCTTGTAAAGGAATATGTAAGTGGTCTACTATTATATTACTATTTTTGATTATATCTAAAACATCACTATTTAACTCTGTTACTTCGATACTAGAAATTCTAAGACGTTTTAACCCGTCTATTTTAATTAATGCTTTTAAAAGGTCGGCAAAAGTAGTATCAAGGTCTACCCCATAGTGTCCTGTATGAATACCAGTTAATACTATTTCTTTAAAACCTTTATTAACTAATGAGCTAACTTCTTTAACTACAGTATTTAAATCTTTACTCCTACATTTTCCTCTAACATAAGGAATAATACAATAACTACAGAAATTCTCACAACCATCTTGTACTTTAACAAAGGCTCTACATCTATTTTTAAAGTCTGTTATAAACATATCTTCGAAACTATCTTTATCAAGCCCTACTCTTCTAATAGGCTCTTTATTGGTAAAATATTCATCAAGTAGTTCTATAATCTTACTCTTATCTTTATTACCAATATAGATATTTACATCATCAAAATCATCAGGATGACCTTCTGCATAACAACCAAGAACTACTATACAAGCATTAGGATTATTTCTTTTAATACGATGTATTATCTTTCTACTCTTAATATCAGCAGTATTTGTTACAGTACAAGTATTAATTATATAGACATCAGAGGTTTCATCTAAATTATTTACTATCTCGTAACCTGCCTCTATTAGTTTTAACATTATATATTCACTCTCATAAGTATTTACTTTGCATCCTAATGTATAAATACATGCCTTCATTACTTCACTTCCTATCTTTAGAAAATTCGGAATTTCCGAATTATTTATTTAATTTATAATATATTTCTTACTATCGCTACCAGCTATTAAGAATATCTTAACAACTCAAACTTTTTTTATATATTCTTTTAAAGTATTAGTAGCCCAAATTCTAAACTGTGTCGCATCATAACTATTAACTCTTCACACTATTAAAAGACATTAATAAACATTTAATATAACTAACCTCAAAATAGTAATTAAAACTATATAATTTTGTTTACTTTACTAATCAACGAATTGCAAACTTCTTCATCACTAATTAAATTAATTGAAAATGTTTTATATCCAATTCTATTAATACTTGCCCCACAGTGATAAACTATTTCATTATCAATTATAAAGTATCTATCGTGAAATGTATTATCATATATAACCTTTAAATTATGATATTGTTCATTATATTTTGTAATATCTTGTTTAGTGAGTAGATTATCCCTCTTAGTTATAATAACTACCTCAAAATTTAATCTTTTTATAATATCCAGTATTGTATTATCCGCATAACCATCAATGACTATTATTTTCTTCTTAGCAGTTTTAAATATCTCATGTATTTTTGAATATGCATCAAATATTTGGCCATTAAAGTATATTTCATTACTTTTTCGTTTTTCTTCAAATTTTTGAAATGATTCTTGTAATAATTTAATATCTTCAGTATTCTTTAAAACTTGATTATTTATATATCTTTGTTCTATTAAATTTGCAGATATAAACTTACGCATAGTAACAAAAGCTCGCATTATAGATATACTCATTTGAGAAGATATACTTGTTCTAAGTACAGTTGCAAGCATAGCAACTCCTTGTTCTGTAAAAACATATGGTAAATACTTTTTATGTTGACCTCTCCCATTCTTTAAGGTCCCAGATTGGGACCTTAAAGAAGTATACTCTTCTTCAGTTAATTGAAAATAAAAGTCTTCGGGGAATCTATCTAAATGTCGATTAACTGCCTGATTAATAGTTTTAGTTCCATTAACACATTCGTAAAGCCTAGCTAAATCTGAATCGAGCATCACTTGTTTTCCACGAACTTCATAAATTAAATTCTCTATTACATTTTTTTCTTTAACAATTACATTATTCATACTACCTCCCTAATTTTCAATATACATATCAAAAAATGAAAAACTTGATAATCCCTAATTTATTATTGATATTATTATTTTGATATCTTTATTTTTATTTTGTTTATAGTCACAAACATCAACAATTTATCTGTGTCTTTTGCTATTAGATTCTAGACTCTATAACCAACTGCAATAATAGCATCAAGATTATAATGGATAACCATTCTCTTAACATTACGAGTTCCTTCTTGTTGAACTGTTAAGAAATTCTTAACAGTTGAACTTCCATCTAATTCGCCACTTTCAAAAATATTTTTCATATGTATTGAAATATTATTTTTAGTTGTATCAAATAACTTAGCAAGTTCATTTTGGCTCATCCATATATCATCATTTTTTTAATTAACATCTACTTTTACATATAAATGTTTTAATGCTTATTATATTATCATTAGAATAAATGTTCGTCAATAAGAATTTTAAAATAATAATAGAAATTCAAAAATATCACTAGTAGTAACTTTACTAAAGAAAATTATAAGGAAAGCGATTAAGATAAAAGGCCCAAATGGTATCATATGCTCTTTATTTTTATAAAGTAAGTATAATGATACTGGTAATGCTATAAAAGATGCTAAAAAGATAGTTACAAGTCCTAAAAAAGGGTCTATAGCAAGGCCTAAAACAAAGAATAATTTAACATCTCCTCCCCCTAAAGATTCTCTTTTAAATAGAGCATTACCTAATTTCATTAAAAGAAACATAAAAAAGAAAAGTAACGCTCCACTTAATATAGATAAACACATACCAGTAAAGCCTTCTAAAAAGAACTCTAATATTATAATAACTACACTAAAGAAAATAATTACTTCATCGGGTATAATCATATAAGTTAAGTCACTTGCAAAGATAATCATAGATAAACTCACTATACACAAAGATAAAACTAATTCTAAAGAAAAACCAAAACTATAATATGATAAGGCAAATAAAATACCTGTAACAACTTCTATAAAAGGATTTAATAAACTTACCTTTTTATGACAATATCTACATCTTCCTTTTAATATTATATAAGAAAATACTGGTATTAAATCATACCAAGCAAGAGCATGACCACAACTATCACAAACACTTCTATCATTAATAAACTTTTTATTAGTACTAAGTCTAAGTCCAACACAACAAAAGAAAGACCCAAAGACTAGGCCTATAATAAAGAAACAAACTATATATACAACTTCCATATAATCACCTATTGAATCTTTCCATAAATATCAAACATTGGAACAACTATTGATAAAAGAATAGTACCAACTATTAATGCTAAAAATGCAATCATTAAAGGTTCTATAAAACTTTGCAGTTGTTTAACTAAAGTCTTATGTAATACTTGATAATAGTTAGCAACTTTTTCCATCATTAGACCAAGCTGTCCAGTTTTTTCTCCTGTTACAATCATTTCATAAGCTGCTACTGGGAAAGCCCAACTACCTTTAAATGATTCTGAGATATTAGCACCTTTATTTAGATTTATAATAGTTTTAGCAATTAATTCTTTATATATTTCATTGTTAGTAATTTTAGCAAGGACTTCCATACTATCAGTTATGAAAACTCCATGGTTAAGTAGTGAGGCAAAAGTTTTAGTAAAGTTATATACCTCATTATAAATGATAATTTGACTAAATACTGGTATATGCATAAGAACTAATTGG
>CALVKV010000109.1 GCA_944333305.1 uncultured Bacilli bacterium | reverse complement strand
AGTTCTTCTATTAATCTATATTTCTTTAAGTCTTCTAACTCTTCTATAGTATTTGCATTTTCTAACATCTTTACTTTATCTACTACTAATTCTCTCAAATGATTCATAGACTTCCTCCTTTATTACTAAGTACATCTATATCAATGTTCATAGAGTCTTCTATAACTTTACGAGCTTTTCTTTTGGTTAAATACTCTAGGGAACCATCTCTATAAATAAAGTTATGTCCCTCTAAATTAGGTATACCCATTTTATAATCATGTTTATGATTTCTTTCTTCATTAGGATTATAGTTAATTACCTCACTATTTTTATATTCATCTTCTCCTTTACCCTTCTCTTTTATTTGAACATAAGCTAGATGTTCTTGAGCTTCTTTAGTAAATAATACTTTTATTAAGCTATTTATATAAGAGATAGCAGAAACACCTCCTAAATCTTCTTCTAATAGTAAATTATTAATTAAAGAAAAATTATCTGTAACTTCATCAGTTATCTCTGGTATATTACGCATTTTAAAAGTTTTACAATTAGTAAGGTTTCTAATAATTGTATTAGTTCTATCTTCAAAGTTAACATAGTCTATTTCTGTTGATATATCTAGATTAAGCCCTAAATCATAAATATTAACTTTCTTAGCACCTACTTCTTCATCACTGATTAAGGCATTAAAGCCATTTGGTCTTAGTCCTAGCTTACTTCTTGTTAAATCATCCATTTTATAGTTATCATTTTTATCTTTATTTATTATAGTAGCATCAGCACTAAAAAGGTATCCTTCTTCTTTAAGATAAACACTGTAATGAACTCCACTTATATTAACTACACAGGGAATATTATGTTTATTTAAGAAGAAAGCATAAAGTTCTGCCCAGTTTTTACATACTACTTGATTATCTGTTAAATTAATACTATTTATAGGTCTTTCATAAATTCTTTTTAAAAAGTCTAAACTTAAATCTTGTCCAAAAGCTTCAAATTTTTCTGAGAATTCTACAACTTCATTTAAGTTATTATATAGTTTTAAAGCAATAGAAAGATTATTAGAGTCTAGTGGTAAATCCTTCTCTACTCTTTTTATAAACTTTTTACCTGGTTTAACATCTGAAACAAACGGTTTTCCAAATGTTTCTAAAGGTCTATCATATCCATAAGGTGTCATGTTATCACTCCTTATTATCATTATACAATTTAACTTAGTATTTGACAAATAGAAAGATATATGAGAGAATATATTTGCAATTGATACATACAATGTATTAGATGGGTCTATAGCCAAGTGGTAAGGCGTGGGACTGCAACTCCCTGAGCGTTGGTTCAAATCCGACTAGGCCCTCCATTGAAATATAAAGGAATTCTAGTGATAGGATTTCTTTTTTTATGTAAAACGTATCAATAGCGTATCAATTTTCATATTTTATCATTTTATTTTGTTAATATTATCTCTCGCTGATTTATAGTATGTATATTTAGATTTTTTGAAGTTGTTTTATTACAACACTCTAAATAGTGATTTCAATATAATAAAAAGAAATCTAGTGATAGACTTCTTATTATAGCTCTTTATTTTTGTATATTCTAACTGAGATGTAATATGAAATAGTCATTATGATAATTGTTACTATTATCAATAGTAACGTAATCATACCTATGCTTAAGTTATTTAGACTATTTAATAGATTCATTAACTCTTTGTTGTTAAATATATCTAAGCTTGTAATCATTCCTATTATTAAAGCAAGAATTACTATACAAAGGAATAACATTATTCTTCCCTTATTAGCACCAAATTTATAATAGAATGGTATTAGTAAAGAGATTACTAAACATATACCAAAGGCAACTCCTATTATGCTTGCAAAAAGTGATTCAAAAGTAGTATTTTCTATAAAGTTTGGAATGATAAAGGATGCTATTATTCCTAGTATTAACACAATAAGTGATGTAGCATTAAATAATATATATTTAGATTTAACTATTTCTTTTCTACTAAGAGGTAGACTGTTACAATAAGAGTCCCATTTATTAAATTCATCATAATTAAAAGTAGTTATAAGAATCATTATCATATAAAATGGTACTAAGAAAAGAATGAATGTTGCATCTTCATTGATAATTGAAAAGATAACAAAGAAAGCTAATACTAATAATAATGTTTTCATTTGATTTTTTATAACACATAAATCTTTAATAATTAAACCTTTCATTATTTTTCTCCTTTCACTATTAATAGCATAATATCTTCTAATGTTGCTTTATCAACGACTAAATTAGAGTTATTTTTCTTAGCTTTTTTTCTATCATTAACTAATACTTCATAGTTATATTTATTTTTACGATAAGATATTATATCTTCTTTAGAAATCTTCTTAAAGTCACTATCATTACATTTAACAATTCCATAATTATCTAAGATATCATCTTTTTCTTTATCAAAGACTAATTTACCATTATCTATAAAGATTATATAATCAGCGATAGATTCAATATCACTAGTTATATGTGATGAGAATAAAATACTGTTCTCTCCATTTTCGATAAAGTCTAGAAAGATATCTAATATTTCTTTTCTAACAATAGGATCTAATCCACTAGTTGGTTCATCTAATATTAATAGTTTAGGATGATGAGCAAGTGCAGTTATTATTTCAAGTTTTTTCTTCATTCCTTTAGATAAGTTTTTTATTAGCATATTTTCATTTAAAGAAAAATCTTTTAGGTATTTAAAAAACAATTTTTCATCCCAAGATTTATAGATATTTTTCATAACAGAGTTAATATCTTTTACTTTAATAACTTCTGGAAAGAATGAATCATCTAAGACTACACCAATATCTTCTTTTACTTTACTATTTAAAGTTTTATTAAATATTAAAATATCTCCTTTATCTTTTTTTATTAAACCTAATAATAGTTTAATAAGTGTTGTCTTCCCTGCTCCATTTTCTCCTATTAGACCAATGATACTTCCTTTCTTTATTTCAAGAGTAATATTATCTAGTATAAAGTTATCATAAGTTTTAGTTAAATTATTAACTTTAATTATATTATCCATTATTATCCTCCTTCAAAGCATTAAGTATCTCTAAGACTTCTTCATAACTAATATGATAAGTATCAGCGATAGTTAAAGCTTCTTCTAAGTTTTCTTCTATTTTCTTTAGTATTTCTTCTTTTAAATAGTTTTCACTTTTATTTTTAACAAAGTATCCTTTACTAGCGACTGCTTCAATAAAACCATCTTTTTCTAATTCTTCATAAGCTCTTTTAGTTGTAATATTACTAATTCTTAAGTCTTTTGCAAGAGTTCTAATAGATGGTAAGGCCTCTCCTCCTACTAAGTTACCATTAAGTATTTCTCTTTTAATATTATCAACTATCTGCCTATATATTGGTATATCACTACTATTACTGATAATTATCTGCATTTAATCACCTCTTTGTATATATACAGTATATACAGTTATTATATGTTTGTCAATATAAAAAGATACTATTTTGTTTTAACAGTATCTTTAACATAATTTTCTATAATATATTTTAAGTCTTCTATCGCTTTATCAATATTAAATGTCCCATTACCAACTGGATAATAGACTGGAAATACTTTATAGGTCTTAGTACCTATTTCTTTTTCAAAGTATTGTTTACGACACTCTCCTACTGATATTTTCTTATTTAAAATAATTGATGAGACTTGATTACCAAAAGTAATTATTATTTTAGGTTTAACTATATCTATTTCTTGTTCTAAGAGTCCAAGATAGCTTTTTAAAACTTCATCTTTTAGAGGCCTTGCATCTGTTTGGGTACACTTACCTAAGTTTGTTATGAAGTAATTATTTCTTTTTACCTCATCATAGACTTTATTTGCAAAGTCATAGTCCCAGTCTTTAGGTTTCTTTTCATTTATTTCATCTAATAGATTTTTATCAAAGAGGTTGATAGCAGTAAATAACTTCCAGATGTTTTTAGTACCAAGCCATGGAGCCTTTATACCTTTCCAAGTTTTAGGACTAGCAATGTTTCTTCCTGTTGGATTCATAAAAACAAAGAGAATATCTGGATTATTAGATTCTCCTCCATTATAGATAGAATCTAATGTCTTATCACCATATTCCTTTTGCAGTTTATCATATTCCTTATATAGTTTTTTAAACTTCTCTTCCATAAAGTTAACCTTTCCATGTTTTACACTTTATAATAAGTATTACTTTCTTATCTTTGCTTCTTCTATTTCTTTTTGAGCTTCCTTTAATTTCTCATTATATTCTTTCATAATAGAATAAAAATCTTGTCCAATAGAATAGAAATCTATTTTTATATGATTATTAATCTTTCCTGTTTCTTCATTTATACTAATAGCATCCATTCCTCTTCTACTAGTTGGAGGCATACTTTTAATCTCAAAAAATTGACTTACTCCCATTGTATTATCTTTGGCAAATCTATCTACTAAGTCACTAGTGAACTGTTTTGTAAAGACATCACTATGAATACTTGGAATACCTAAATTTAAATGTTTTTCTTTACCATTATTTAACATGATATCTACAGTACACATTTTTTCTTTTTCTCCATCTACTTTATTTGAACTAAAAATCATATTACCTGATATGTTATCATCACTTAATATTTGCTCTAGATATTCTATCATTACTCTTGATTTATCTA
>CALVKV010000108.1 GCA_944333305.1 uncultured Bacilli bacterium | reverse complement strand
ACAACTAACTGCACGTTTAATTAGACAACTAAAAACCCGTCCTATACTAAGACGGGCATTTACATGTAGAATTCAGAGAACCACGAAAATTAACAAAATAATATTGAAATTATTAAATAATTTGTTGTAGAATAATTGTAGATAATATGGTTGTGCATATTGTTTTATTGACAGAAATACAATGTTTTGTTACAATAACTCTCCAATAAAAATGTTATTATAAAGAAAGGAGTGAGTTTTTATGTTAAATAGACAACAATTTATTGAAGAAGAAAAAGATTGTGCATCTATGTTAGGACTTACTCTCAAAGAATACAGAAAGAGTTTGAAGAATATAAAAGTCCATAACTATAATAAAAAAAATAGCACAAATAAAAAGTACAATAATTCAATATTAAAAAGTCTTGGGCTATCAGAAAAAGATTTAAAACACAGGGGGGTATAGTATATGCATGCAGAAATTGGAGAGATTTGGTTAGTAACAATACCTATACTAGAAATAGATAAGAATGATGATATTAATGTTAGATTGCAACGAAGGCCTTGTCTTATTTTAGATGATGGTCGCGGGCTAATAGTTGAATAAGATAATAGAAATTTTTATGTTTTAAAATTAACTACGCAATATGATAGATATAAAAGAAAACTAATAAAAGATTGGCGGAAATTAGGCTTGGCAAAAAAATCATATATTAGAATAGAAATGCCTATAAAAATAGAAAAAGCTCAATTTGATAGAAAAATTGCTAAACTTCCTGAAGAAGAGTTATTATCAGTATACAATGAAGTATATAATATAATTAATACAGAAGCTTTAGGAAAAATGTCTAAAAAATATAAAGAGAGTAAAAAAGAAAAATTGGGAGTATAATTGTATAATTATTAAAGCTTAGAGGTTATTTGTCCTCTGACCTTTTTTATTTTTGGTGTGGTTTTTTTGTGGTAAACCTCAAATGTTTTTATCTGTTTTTAAATGTCAGCACTTCTCAAACATAAGAAAAACAACCATTTAGGTTGTTTTAAAATTCAATACTGGTAGCGAGAGGGGGAGTCGAACCCTCGACCTTTCGGGTATGAACCGAGCGCTCTAGCCAACTGAGCTATCTCGCCAAAACTGACAAAATAATAATAACATGAAAAAAGATATTTGGCAATATCTTTTTTCATTTTTTCCTACTATAAACATAGTCTATTGGTCTTTCATAACCAGTTAATCTTTTAGTTAATGTTTTTACATGACGTTTTTCACTGCTAGTCAAAGGGAATAATTTATCACTTATTTGGTCATAATATAATCCATTTTCATTCATGAATTTTTGATGGTTTGTTTTTAATGATTCTTTTGTTATTTCGTTAAAAAATGACGAAAGAATGTTGATATTTAAGCCTTTAATTTCATATTCATTTAGATGACTATGATACCACATGTCTGGGTCAATAAATATTATGTTTTGCTCTGCTAAAATTATATTTTCTCTTTTTAAATCAAAAAGTCTTATTTTGCGTTTACTTAATTCATTAGATAATTTTAATATTTTTTCAATATTTTCCAATAAATAAGTGGTTGGTATTTCTAAAAAGTCAGTATATTTTTCTTTATAATATCTAGATAGGAAAGCATCGGCATTGTAATGGGTTTGACGTTTTTCTTTAAAATATAATTCTATTATATCAATTAGGTTAGGACTGTCTATTTCTTTTAAAGCATTATAAATACTTACTTCTAATTTATGTTTAGGTTCAAGATGTTCTTGGCGATATATTTTAAGACATAAATCCTTTCCATAACGATAAACAGTGCCACAGGCTCCATTATTTAGATAGTCTTCTAAAATTTCATCAGAAATAATAACTTTGTTATTATTTTTATCGTAATATTCCATGTTGTTCACCAAGGTTTATTATATCATAATTTATTCAACAGTAACAGATTTTGCTAAGTTTTTAGGTTTGTCTATATCAGTACCTCTTAAATCAGCAGTATAGTAGGCAATTAATTGATATGGGATAATGACAAGTATGCTTTTAATAAAGTCACTTGCTTTTTTAATATTTATGATAGTGATATTATCATCTTTAATTTTTTCATCTGTAATTAAATAAACATTTGCTCCTCTTGCTAGTACTTCTTTTAAGTTGCTTATTGTTTTAGCATTTAACTTTCCATTAGTAGCACTACATAGGACAGGAGTATTTTTTCTTATTAAAGAAATAGTTCCGTGTTTTAATTCTCCTGCTGCATAAGCTTCGCTATGAATATAAGATATTTCTTTTAATTTTAAGGCACCTTCCATACTTAAGGCGTAGTCAAGACCTCTACCAATATAAAATATATCTTCTTCTTTATAGATATATTTAGCAATTGATAAATAAGTTTCTTTATTGTTCAAAAGAGGCGTTATTAATGCTTTTATATTTTTAAATTCATCTATAATTTCTAATACTTTTTCTTTGCTTATACTTTTGTTTCTATAAGCATGAGAAAGTACTAAAAGTGAAAGGATAGTAACTTGGGCAGTATAAGCTTTAGTAGATGCAACGGCAATTTCACTACCAGCTTTGGTATATAGACATTTATCTACTAAGAAAGTCATGGAACTTTCTTCGACATTAATAATTCCTAAAGTAGGGCATCCTTTGCTTTTTACAAGCTTTATGGCAGCGATAGTATCGGCAGTTTCACCTGATTGAGAAATAAAAATAGTTAATGTATCTTTAGATAAAAAGTTATTTTGATATCTATATTCGCTAGCTAGATAGACATTACATCTAGTATTTGTAAGTTCAGTAAATAAATATTTAGCGACTAAGCCAGCATGATAAGCGGTACCACAACCGACAATAGCTATTTCTTTATATTTAGTTAAATCAGGCATTGTTAATAAAGAGTTTATATCATTTTCTATAAAAGGTAATGCTGTTTTTAAGATAGTTTCTTTTTGTTCCATAATTTCTTTTAACATAAAGTGTTTATATTTACCTTTAGAGTTAGTTGTATCTTCATTTTTATATTCTTTTAACTCTTTATTTACTTCTTTACCAGTTTTATCTTTAATAATAGCGCTGTTGTAATTTATTTTGGCATATTCATGATCGTCTAAAATATAATATTTATTAGTATATTTTAGTATTGCTCTTATATCACTTGAAAGCATAATTGTATTATTACTAATACCAATAATAAGAGGACTTTCTTTTTTTATGGCATAAAGATTATCTTTATCATCATCTACAATCATACCAATGGCGTAACTTCCTATAACTTTATTCATAAATTCTTTTATAGCATTTTCTATATCATTATATTTTTCGTAATAATAGTTTAAAAGAGCAGCGGCAACTTCGCTATCAGTACTAGATTTAAAGACATAATTTTCTTTTTCTAACATGTCTTTTATTTCTTTAAAATTTTCAATAATACCATTATGAACTATAGTAATATGTTTATATCTATGAGGATGAGCATTAGTAGTGTTAGCTTTCCCATGAGTAGCCCATCTTGTATGAGCGATTCCTAAATGACTTTTATCATCTTTATTTAATTTATTTTCTAGTTTATTAACTTTTCCTGTTACTTTTTTAATAGTAACTTTATTATTTTTAAGGTATGCAACTCCTGCTGAGTCATAACCTCGATATTCAAGATTTTTTAATCCTGTTATTAAAATAGGCAATATATTTCTATCTTTAGAAATTGCCCCAACAATTCCACACATAACTTCTCCTTGCTACTTTGATATATGTTTTGTTATAATCTTGATTTTATCTTTTGTCATATATCTAACGACTAGTAGCCGTGATAGTATCCGCCGAAAATTCGATAACTATCAACCTCGTCAACCAAGCTGGTTCTGGCGCTAAAATAAGTTATTACCTCCATCTAACTTATCCTTAATAATAGTTTATGTTAATTTTAATTAGTTTGTCAAATTATATGTGTTAAAAATTGTAAAATATAAATAGAAAATGATAATAAAAACTACTTTCAAAATTTAAAATGAAAGTAGTTTTATAGTTTTACTTTAATAGTCATTATATATTATTATAATTGTTTAATTCTCGTGATTACTTGGTAACTTATGTACTAATTTTTTCTCCTCTGATTTTAATGAATCTTTCCAACTACCAGATGGCATATATTTAGAAATATCTTTGCCACTGAACTTATCATCAACAAATTGATTATATTTTTCAGGGGACATTGATTCAAAGTGATTGTGCCAGAATCTATACCAGGCATTATATGATTCGCTTCTTTCAACATGTTCGGCTGCACTAGGCTCTTTAGTAAACTCTACTCCAAATTTTCTTGTAAGATAAACCAGGTATTCTAAATTATATTGTGCTTCTATTAAATCTTGTTTAGATACTTTTTGTGTCCAAGGTTTATCACTATCATGTATTGCCCAAAATATGCTACCACCCAAATTATCAATTTTTTTCCAAATATCTATTTCATCAAGTTCTTCTAGTGCTTTTGGATTATCAAATGTATTATATATTCCCCATATTTTTATATTGTTATTTTCCATTATAAAAAGTCCTTTCTTCATTTGCTACATATTATAATATATTAATATTAAAAAATCAATAAAAGTTAGATTACATGTTCGCTGTGATTTTTCAGAGAAAATTTTACATTAAAAAAAATTTATTTTCAATAAAAATTTTACATATGAGAAATTGATTT
>CALVKV010000107.1 GCA_944333305.1 uncultured Bacilli bacterium | reverse complement strand
CCTACTGTAACATTAGAATCTTTAATAAATGCTTGTTCTTCTAAACAAATCTCTTTATAGAATTTATTTAATCTACCAGTAACCATTTTTTCAGCTATTTCTGCAGGTTTACCTTCATTCATAACTTGTTCTTTAATTACTTTAGATTCATGTTCTACCATATCACTTGGAACACTATCTCTATCTACACAAACAGGAGCCATAGCTGCAACATGCATTGCAACATCTTTTGCAACTTCTTCTGTAGTATTATCAAGTACTACTAAAGCACCAATCTTACCACCCATATGTAAGTAACTTCCAAATACCTCGCTATCAGTTTTCTCTACTAATTCACATCTTCTAAAAGATATTTTCTCTCCTATCTTAGCAGTTAAACTAACAAGCTTTGCTTCTACAGTTTCACCATTATCATCAAATGCTAGCACATCTTCTCTAGTCTTTAAATCATTATTGATAATAGTAGTAGCTAAATAATCTACAAAGTTAGTAAATTCTTCGTTCTTAGCTACAAAGTCAGTCTCAGAGTTAACTTCTAATATAACAGCTTTATTATCTTTAACTTCTATTTTGCATAAACCTTCAGCTGCGATTCTACTTTCTTTCTTAGCAGCCTTACTAATACCTTTTTCTCTTAACCAGTCAACTGCCTCATCCATATTACCATTACAAGCTTCTAAGGCTTTCTTACAATCAAGCATTCCTGCTCCAGTCTTATCTCTTAATTCTTTTACATCACTTGCTTTAAACATATTTTATTCATCCTTTCTTTAATTTATACAAAAAGAAGGAGATTCCCTCCCTCCTTCCTTTTTTATTTAGATAAAGCTTCTATAATGTCAGCTTTTTTCATACCTGTAGTAGAAATATTTTTAGACTTAGCTATTTCTTTTAATTCAGCAACTGTCATTTTATTATAATCTACAGCAGCTTCATTAGCAGTATCTTTCTCTTCTACTACTTCTTTTTTATCGTTAGCTTTGTCATCTTTAACAGCTTTAACTTCTTCAGCTTTAGCTTCAACTTTGATTTCTTCTTTTACTTCTTTTTTATTCTCTTTTTTTGCTTCCTTAACTTCTCTTTTAGCTTCCTTCTTATCTTTTTTAGCTTTATCATCTTCACTAACATAATCAATTACTTCATTACCATTAACTTCTGCAATTGCATTAGTTAAAGCTCCTATTAATAACTTAACACTTCTTACAGCATCATCATTACCAGGAATAACATAATCTACCATATCTGGATCACAGTTTGTATCAACTACACCAAATACAGGAATATTTAAGATTCTAGCTTCTTTAATAGCAATCTCTTCTTTTTTAGGATCAACTATAACCATAGCTTGAGGAAGCTTTTTCATATCTCTAATTCCTCTTAAGTTTTTATTAAGTTTCTCATATTCCTTCTTAAGACCAATAACTTCTTTCTTAGGAAGTAAATCAAAAGTACCGTTTTCTTCCATCTTTTCAATTTCTTCCATTCTTCTAACTCTTGATCTAATAGTTCTAAAGTTAGTTAAAGTACCACCTAACCATCTTTCATTAACGAAATACATGTTAGTTCTAGTGGCAGATTCTTCAGCTGCTTCCATAGCTTGTTTTTTAGTTCCAACAAATAGAACTTTTCCACCATCTTCTACTATTTTCTTTAAAGCTTCATATGCTTTATCTAAACATTTAGATGTTTTTTGTAAATCGATGATATAAATATCATCTCTAGTTGTATAGATGTATTCTCCCATCTTAGGATTCCATCTTCTTTTTTGATGTCCAAAATGAACACCAGCTTCTAATAAATAATTCATTGATACTACGCTCATATTTTAATCTCCTTTTCGTTTTTTATCTTCTATTTTGTTCTAAAAATTATCACTGTTTAATCTAACACAGCACTAGATAATTAAATTCCAAAATATGTTTATTTTTCTAAAGCTGCAATTATCTCAGCTTTCTTTAATCCAGTAGTTGCAATACCTTTTGTTTTTGCAATCTCTTTAAGTTCTGCAACTGTCATTTTACTATAATCTTTAACTTCAGTCTTTTCTACCTTTTCTTCTTTTTTTGCTTCCTTCTTAGTAGTTTCTTTCTTAGCTGTAGACTTCTTTTCAGTATTCTTTACTTCTTCTTTAACATTATTACTCTTAATAGTTACTTCAGAACTAGCTTTAACCTCATTTGCTTTAATCTTACCTTCTTTACCTTTTTTAGCAACTTCTACTAACTCAGTAAATGCTTTAGGATCGTTAATAGCAATTTCACTTAACATTTTACGGTTAACTAGAACACCTGCTTTATTTAATCCTTCAATAAATCTAGAATAACTAATACCGTTTTCTCTACATGCTGCATTAATTCTAGTTATCCATAATTTTCTAAATTCTCTTTTCTTTTGCTTTCTATCACGAAAAGCATATTGACCAGAATGCATTAATTGTTCTTTAGCACTCTTATAAAGTCTATGTTTACTACCAAAGTAACCTTTAGCTTGTTTTAATACTTTCTTATGACGAGCCTTTGTAGTAGCTCCATTCTTAACTCTTGCCATTTCTTACATCCTCCTTCTTAAATTAAATAATATTCTTTAAACGATTTTGATCTGCTTTAGATAAGCTAGATGCACTTCTTTTCTTTCTATTAACTTTTCTTGACTTATATCCAGTATTATGTCTGCTTCCTGGATGTCCTATTTTATAGTCATTTTTTCTTTTCTTAAATACTTTCTTACTACCTTTATGTGTTTTTAATTTAGGCATTATAATTCCTCCTTCTACTTATCTTTCTTTGGTACTAAAAACATTGTCATAGTACGACCATCTAACTTTGGATGTTGATCAATTGTTGCATAATCTAGAGTCCTATTAGCAAATTTTTCTAACACTTCTTTACCTAATTCAGTATGAGCCATTTGACGTCCTTTAAATCTAATTGTAAGTTTAATCTTATCACCTTTTTGTAAATATTTAATAACATTTTTAAGTTTAGTCTCAAAGTCTCCAACATCTATAACTGGAGATAATCTAAACTCTTTTAACTCTGCTTGATTAGCCCTTTGCTTCTTAAGAGCTTCTTTTTCTTTCTTTTGTCTTTCATAACGGTATTTATTATAATCCATTACTTTACAAACAGGTGGGTTTCCATTAGGGTTCATTAAAACTAAATCTAAATTTGCATATTTTGCTAGAGTTCTTGCATCTTCTATAGATTTAATTCCTACTTGTTCTCCATTAGGACCAATAACTAATACTTCACTAGCTTTAATTTGCTCGTTAATTAATTGACTCTTATTATCTTTTGCTATAATTAACACCTCCATAAATTAAGAAAAGTGGATATATTAATACCCACTTAAAAACCAAAATAATAATTTATTATTATATCTAATCTTGGCTTTTTACCTATTGACTCACTTATCAATCAGGTGGTGGGGTATCCCATCTCTTTCCTTTTCTTCAAGTATTGTATGCTAAAAAACTAGGTTTGTCAACACTTTTTCACTACTTTATCACAACTTTTTCACTACTTTATTACTACTTTGTTACTACTTTTTTTAACAAATTAAACTCCATCTATACAGTTTTCATAAATCCATTGTTTTAAATTCGTATTATCTCCACTCTCATAGTATTCAATTAATTTAGTTAAATAGTTACCAATCTCTTCAACAGGAACTGCTATTATACCTTGCCCATTTTTAATCATTTCTTTATTAGCAATTAAATTGGCAACTCTTTTATTACCATCCAAAAACATCTGAGACCTCTGAATCCAACAAAATAAATCAATACATCTCTCTAATTTATTTTTATTATTTAAAATCTCTTTTAATTCTTCATCATAATCACATTCACTAGGAAGTTTTGGTCTCCAAGAAGTACCAGTAATACCAACACCTTTATCCCTAAATTCTCCTAAAGGATAAATATTTTGTCCTTTACACACTTCAAAATGTATTTTCTTAATAAAATCTATAGTAAGTTCTTCATTAACATAATTAATTACATATTCCCATCCATCTTTTAAACCTTTAAGTTTCAACATATCATCAACAGAAATATTACCTGTATTAACATTATTCATAAAAGCATAAGTATCTGCAAAAGTTACAGCGATTCCTTCAAGATTAGCACTCTTATAAATATTATCTACAAGTTTTCTCTTAGCAAAAAATATATTATCTTCTAAAGACATATTATATTTATCTTTCATTTGCCACTCCTCCTTTCAGTAATATATCATCACTTATTAAAATAATAATATTCTTTATTTTCTTTGTAAAGTATTTTTTTGATTAAATTATCTTAAAAAAGTTTACTTAAAATATTTTGTATATTTAATCATAATTTTGATATACTATTAATGTAGATAATATTATATCTACAATCTTGGTCTATTATTTATAATGGATCAAACCCGTGTTGGCACTATGTGCCGCTTAGAAAAGTAACCTTTATGGTTGCTTTTTTAATTTCTATATACAAAAACTAGAGTTTGCTCTCTAGTTTCTTTTTTTAGTTCCTGTTATAGTCGGAATCACCGCTTTTTTACAACACATAATCACTTATGTAGCTATAATATAACATTCAGTGATAATAATGTCAATAAAATTATTTAATAATTATTTTACTTTTGTGATTTTTCAGTAAATATTTAACTTAATTATGTAGTTAATTTTCAGCGAAAATTTTACATCATATTATCATAATA
>CALVKV010000106.1 GCA_944333305.1 uncultured Bacilli bacterium | reverse complement strand
GACATCCAGAAGAAATACTAAAATTACCATTTGATACAAGACTTATTCCTTATTCTATGATAAGATTAATAAAGAAAGGATAGTTGTTATGTTTAGATATTATAAAGTTCCAGTTTATGAGTTGCAGGAAGATTTAGTAAGTTATAATCAGTTGGATTATATTGTTGTAACACCATACCATCTATTTGCAAAAGAACTTTTAACAGGTTATTTTAGTATAGAGATTTTAACTAAAGAAATGGTAAATGGTAATAAATTAAAATTAATTAGAGGAAATACTTTAGAGACTAAAAAACAAAATAGGGGGGTAGCATTATTTACATTTAAAGAAGAGTTTATTCCTAAGAATTTAGTAACTGAACAGTTTTTAGATTATTATGTAGATAATTTTGATAATTCAAAGTTTAATATTATCTATAAGAATATAAATAATAAGAAATTAAGAAGTGTTGGTTGTAAGATAAGAAATTTAAAAAATAGTAAAAGGAGTTAAAGAAGTAGTTATGGGTAGTAAAGAATATTATATGGTTCCAGTTTATGTTATGCTTGCAGAGGATTTTGTTTGTGGAGAGGTTGATTATAAGTTTTTAGATAAGATAATCGTATCTGAAACTAAAAATGGTTATCAAGAGTTAGATGGCTTTAATAATTTTGTTATTTTAAAGTCTGAAAGAGATGATAATAAAAAACTAAGTATTGTTAATTATGATGAGTGTCTATATTTAAACAGTGATGATTTTACTGAAGAAAATAGGGTGTTAGTTGATGATACCTTTGATAGAGATAATTATATTAAAGATAATTTCGAAAATTTTATAAAGATGAAAAGGGTGAAAGTAAAAAAAATAGGAGGATATAGATGAGACCTAGAATTTATAAAGTGCCTTTTTATGTTATAACAGAAGAGTTAGCAGATTACTTTTGCGAAGATTCTGGTTTTGTAGTAGTTAAAAAGAATATTTTTGGTAATAATAAGGAAATAATTACAGGTTTTAATAATTTTTATAATGTAAGTTATATTGATTATGACAATTCTAATAATAGATTATGGGGTAAACAAAAGTTAAACTATAATCCAGATTATTATTGGAAAACTAAAGAGCATGGCTTTGCTCTTACACTTCAAACTAGTGATTTTAAAGATAAAAATTTGGCAACTTTAAAAGATATAGATGAGTGGGAACAAAATTTTGAAACTAGTGAGTTTTATAAGTACTATCAACAAATGCATATATTTGATAAAGATGAGAAGAAAGCAATAAGAGATAAAGTTAAAAGTATAAGTAAGAGGCGATTTGATGGAAAATTTTGAGAAAGCTAAAGAGAATTTTTTAAGCAAAGAAAAAAACTTAAGTAAATATGCTGCTAAAAGCAGTGATGCTATTAGGTTTAAAGAGGAAAATGAAGATATTAGGCCTCCATTTTTTCATGATATAGATAGAATAATTCACTCTTTATCTTATACAAGATACTTAAATAAGACTCAAGTTTATACTCTTAATTCTAATGATCATGTCAGTAGAAGAATTACTCATGTACAATTAGTTAGTAAGATTGCAAGAACAATAGGTAGGGCTTTAAACTTAAATGAAGACTTAATAGAGGCCATTGCCTTAGGTCATGATATTGGGCATACTCCTTTAGGACATGCTGGGGAAGCAATCTTAAATAGATTATCGCTTAAAGAACTAGGAGAATATTTCGCTCATAATATTCAAGGAGTAAGATACTATATGAGTGTAGCAACTGATGGGAAAGGACTTAATTTAACACTTCAAACATTAGATGGTATTATGACTCATAATGGGGAGATGTTAAGTCCTATATATGAACCAATGAAGAAGGATAAGGACGAGTTTTTATCCGAATATAACGAAAGTTATAAAGACTTAAAGAAATCTAAAACATATCGTCCTATGACATTAGAAGGTTGTGTAGTTAGAATTAGTGATATTATAGGATATATTGGTAGAGACATTGAAGATGCTATTATGATAGATAGATTTAAAAGAAGTGATATACCTAAAGAAATTAGGGATGTATTAGGTGATAATAATAGGGATATTGTTAATACGATAGTTTTAGATATTATTAATGAAAGTATAGATAAACCATATATTAAGATGAGTGATAAAGTCTATAAAGCTTTATTTGCGTTAAAGAAGTTTAATAGTGATAATATTTATAGATATTCTATGACTAAAGAAGAGCTTGATTATTATGAGAAAAATATTTATAAGTTATATCATATTTATTTGGATGATATAAAAGAAGGTAAGTTGGATAGTAGTATTTATCAAACGTTTTTGTTACATCAGTCTAAAGGATATTTAGATAATACTAATGTTAAAAGACAAGTAATAGATTTTATTGCTGGTATGACTGATGACTTTTTAGTAAGAGAGATCAGAAATTATGAGTAGAGTATTAGAATGTGGTACTTTAGAGAAAGAAATATTAACTAAAGTAAAGAAAAATCTAAGGGGTAATATACCAACTCTTGCTATTATAAGTTTTAATGATTCTAAATATAGTGATTTGTTGATAGATAAATGTTTAGATTTAGGGATATATTTTAAACATTATAAACTTTATAATACTGAGACTTTAGAAGTTATTTCTTTAATAGATGAGTTAAATAAGAATGAGAAAATAGATGGTATTTTATTAGTAGAGCCTATTCCTAAGAAAATTAATAAATATGCTTGTTATGAGAAGATAAATATAAATAAAGATGTTGATGGGGTTAATCCACTTAATCAATACTATTTATCTATTAATAGACCTAAACTAATTAATTCTACTGTTCTTGCAGTTATTAAAATATTAGAGTTTTATAAAGTTTCTTTGAATGGTATGAATATAACTGTTATTGGAAGAAGTTATAATATTTCAAAACCTCTTGTAAATTACTTAATAAATAATGATGCAACCATTACTATTTGTCATTCTAAAACTAAAGATTTGGTTAAGATTTTGTCTTGTAGTGATATTGTGATAAGTGTTACAGGAGTTAATAATCTTTTTAGAAGTAGTGATTTGAAAGATGGTTCTATTGTTATAGATGTAGGGTTAGGTGATGTTTTGATAGATAGTGATAACGTTAGTTATACTCCTAAAATTAAAGGTGTTGGAATTATCTCTATTGCTACTCTTTTAGAAAACTTAGTTACATCTTGTAAAATATTAAAAGAAAAATTATAATAAATATGGAAAGAAGGTATGTTTAATGAAAATTTATGTGTGTAAAAAATGCGGAAATGTTGTTTTAAAATTAGAAGATAAGAGTGAAGCTTTAGTTTGCTGTGGTGAAAAAATGGAGTTAGTTGATGCTAATACTACTGAAGCTGCTACTGAGAAACATTTACCAGTTTATGAGATTAACGATGGTATGATTAATATTAAAGTAGGGGAAGTAGAGCATCCTATGACTGATGAGCATTATATTTCTTTTATAATTCTTGCAAGTGATGATAATTATATGATTAAAAAATTAAAAGCAGGAGATAAACCAGAAGCAAGTTTTCCTTATAGTAGTGAATATAATAAAATCTATGCTTATTGTAATTTACATAGTTTATGGCTTACAGAAATTAAATAATTATGAATATTTATCATGAATTAAATAAAGTAATAGATTATGTAGAAGATAATTTAGAAGAAGATATTAGTTATGATCATATTGCGGCTATTTTAGGAGTAAATGTTTATACTGCTAGAAAGCTTTTTAGTTTGCTATGTAATAATACAATTTCTGAATATATTAGAAAAAGAAGGTTATCTTTATCTTTTTATGATTTGACGGTGAAGAACGAAAAAATAATTGATGTTGCTATTAAATATAAGTATGAGAATCCTACTTCTTTTTCAAGAGCTTTTTATAACTTTTATGGAGTAAAACCTAGTAGGGCAAAAAAGTTAGCAGAAGGGATTAAAACTTTTCCTAAAATTGTCTTTAAAGAAGAGTTAAATGATAGTGAAGAATTAACTTATAATATTGTATCTTTAGATGAATTTACTTTATATGGTGTAGGTATAAAGACAACGGATGATAAAATTAAAGATGATGCTCCTAACTTTTTTGATGAATGTGTAGAAAAATTTAAGGAGCATCCTGATTATGGTATGGTTAAATATGAAGACAGATATAAAAGTTGTAATTATGAATATTGGTGTTTATATAAGAAAAAACTACCCGGGCTTTCTAAATATATAATTCCTAAAAGTAAATGGATTGTATTTATTATTAATTCTCAAGAAGCTCCTGAAATTAGAAGAATAAGTCAAAAGTTTTATAAAACTATGTTTTTAAATTTGCAATATAATATTAGATCAATACCAGAGCTTGAATATTATCATGATGATATAACAGAATTTTTAATACCAATTGAGGACTAGTAATTGTACTAGTCTTTTTTTACGAAAAAACGTTCTATGTAAGATACTAAAATAATGTTATACTAGATATGAATACATTTGCATGCGATTAGATGCTTTCTCCTTTTTAGAAATGAGTGGTAGTATATGACAAAAAGAGAATTATACTTGGTATTAATAATACTCCTTCTATTTGGCATAATATATATAATGTTATTATTGCAATAGAAAAGCATCTAATTCAAATGAATTAGAGGTTGTATTATAAATAGTGTTGGTGAGGAAAATCACTACCACTATTTTATTTAACAAAAAAGACATGTAATCTGAT
>CALVKV010000105.1 GCA_944333305.1 uncultured Bacilli bacterium | reverse complement strand
AGATTACATGTCTTTTTTGTTAAATAAAATAGTGGTAGTGATTTTCCTCACCAACACTATTTATAATACAACCATTACTATACAACTAGTTATATATGAGATAATACTTGTCTTATATCTATTAGTTAACATAATATATATTATAGGAAGTAAGATAAAACAGTTTAAAAGATGAATAGTTGTTAATTATTAGAATTTTATAATTATATCTATTCTATAAACTTTAAATAAAATATGATTATAGCTCATTTAGAATATTTTTTTCAGTTAATCCTAACAGCTTAATAATAAATTATCAATAAATAATAATACAGTCTTATCATCTACAAATGTTTTAAATACAAATAATTAAAATTATATTTATTAAAACCATTATACATACAATTATATACTAATATACTAATATATTAATATTCTTATATTATAACCTGCCCTTTTAATCAAAATTCAAAGTAGGGGAAGTGAACCCCAAAAAATAGGGGAATAGAATTTAATTTTTTGGGAAATAATATAAAAGAAGGAGAGATAAAATGAAAAAGAAACAAAACATCAAATGTGACGTAGACAGTTGCAAATATAATAGTAATAATAAAGAATGTAATCTAGATGAGATTAAAGTTAGTAGTAACTGTGATTGTCCAAGCGATGAAGTAAAAGATCAAGAACAAACAGTATGTTGTAGTTTTGAAAAAAACGAAGAAGAAAACTAGTAGAGTTATATATCTACTAGTTTCTTTTTACTCTTCCCTACTCTAGTTCATCTAATATACTAGTTCCAATTTCTGGAGGACTTATTTCAAAATTTTCAGCAATAGTAGCACCTATTACTGCCATTGTATCTTGTATTTCTAAACGTTTAGGATCTTTAAAACTTCTACTATATAATATTAAAGGGACATTTTCTCTAGTATGACCATTTCCTTTAAATGTAGGATCATTACCATGATCTGCAGTTATTATTAATAAATCATCAACCTCTAATTTATTTAATATTATAGGAATTTCCACATCTAATTCCTCAATCGCCTTAGCATAGCCTTCTACATCTCTTTGATGACCATATAAGCTATCAAAATCACATAAATTAGCCATACATAACCCCGTAAACTTTTTATCCATTATATTAGTTAATTTATTAATAACATCAATATTAGAATTACCTTTTAAAGTCTTATTAATACTAGTTTTACTAAATATATCATTAATCTTACCTATCGCTATTACATTATAATTATTGTCATTTAACTCATCTAAAATTGTTCTTTTAGGAGGTGCCACTGGATAATCTTTTCTTCCTGCATTATTTAACCTAAATTTACCCTTGCTACCTACAAAAGGTCTAGCAATAACTCTACCAACTAAAAACTCTTCTTTAAGTGTTAATTCTCTAACCTTTTCACAATAACTGTAAAGTGTTTCTGGACTAATAATATCCTCATGAGCCGCAATTTGTAAATCTGAATCTGCTGAAGTATAAACAATTAATGACCCATAATCTAATTGTCTTTCCCCAAGTTCATTTATAATAGCATTATCATTACTACATTTATTACCAATAACTCTTCTACCAGTCACTCGTTCAATTTCATCAATAAGTTCAATAGGGAACCCATTTTCATTAAAAGTTTTAAATGGAATATTAGAAGTTATCCCCATCATTTCATAATGACCTGCTAATGTATCTTTTCCTACATTATTAGGCCTAGCAATAGTATAATAAGCATCTACATTATTATTTTCATCCATATTTAAAGTATTTAAAAAGCCAATTTTTGCAAGATTAGGAATAAATAAATCATAATTTTCTTTAATATGTCCTAATGTATTAACCCCACTGTCACCATAGTTTGCCGCATCAGCAGCTTCCCCTACTCCTAAGGAATCTAAAACCATCAAAAATATTCTTTTAAATCTCATAACTAATTCTCCTTCTTAGCACGCGGATGATTATTTAAGTAATCATTCTTAACTTTTTCATTCGTAACATGTGTATATATACGCGTAGTAGCAATATCAGAATGTCCTAAAAGCATCTGAATACTTCTAAGGTCCGCACCACCATTTAATAAATGCGTAGCAAAAGAATGTCTCAAACTATGAGGAGATATATCAGGATCAAGTCCTTTTTCTTTTAATATTTCTTTCAAATTCTTAAAAAAACCTTGTCTAGATATACCAGCGCCTCTAGAATTTAAAAATAAATAATCAGATTGTTTTTTCTTTAACAATAACTGTCTTTTATCTAAATATTCATTTAAATAGTATTTACATACATCATTAATAGGCACAATTCTTTCTTTACTACCTTTACCTTTAACTCTAATAATATCATTATTAAAATCAATATCATAAACTGTTAAACTAACAAGTTCAGACACTCTTAGACCTGAACCATACATTAATTCTAACATAGCTTTATTCCTATAGTCAAATGGGGTATTTAGTTCTATATCTAAGAGTTTATCTACTTCTTCTATAGTTAAACTATGTGGAAGTGTTTTTGTAGTCTTAGGTCTATCTATAAATTCACTAGGATTAACAGTTTCATTTTCCTCTTTTTCTAAATAGTTATGAAAATTCTTAATAGTAGTCAACTTATGAGCAGCTGTTTTACTATCTTCATTACGACTATAACAATATTTTAAATACATAAGTATATCATCTTTAGTAATTTTCTTAGTATCATATATTTTTCTTTTTTGCGTTAAAAAAATAATGTAATCTTTCATTTCATAACTATATGATTTAATTGTATTATTGGATAAACCTTTTTCAAATTCACAATAGTTAAGAAAGTTTTCATTCGCTACTACTAATTCCATAACATCATCCTCTATATTTATTATATAACTGTTTCTTAGTTTTGTAAAAGAGAAGAGTATTGATTTAACTATAAAACAATGTTATAATTAATAACAATTTAAGAAAGGGGTGTTAATCTTGCCTAATCATATAGTTGGTATTATCGCTGAATATAATCCTTTTCATAATGGACATTTATATCATTTAGAAAAAATTAAAGAAATGTTTCCTAATAGTCCTATTATTTTAGTAGTAGGTGGAGCTTTTACAGAACGTGGAGATATATCAGTATTAAATAAATGGGAAAAGACCGAGATTGCCATTAAAAACGGTATAGATTTAGTAGTAGAACTCCCCTTCCCTTTTTCTTGTGCTTCTGCCGATATTTTTGCTAACGGTGCTATTTCTATTTTAAACAATTTAGGAGTTACTGATTTAGTCTTTGGTAGTGAATCCGATGATATAGAAGGAATAAAAAAATTAGTTGAAACAGAACTTAATAATAGTGAGTTTGATGTATTAGTTAGTCTTTACTTAAGATCAGGCTATAACTACCCTACTTCTTTATCTAAAGCTTTAGAAGACATAACCGGTAACTGTTATAAACTACCTAATGATATTTTAGGAATTAGTTATGTTAAGGCAATTTACTCTAATAATTATAAAATTACTCCTCATACTATTAAAAGAACCAATGATTATCATAGTAAAGAATTAGATAAAATGAGTATAAGGAGTATATCCAGTGCAACAAGTATAAGAAAAGCTTTACTAAATAATAAAGACATTAAAGATAGTGTACCTTCTATTACGTATAATTATTTAAAGAATAAGAAAATACCTAAATTAGATGATTATTTTAATCTTTTAAAGTATAAGATAATAAGTTCTAATGATTTAACTATTTATAACTTAGTTGATAGTGGTATGGAAGTAAAACTAAAGAAAGAAATACTTAATAGTTATAATTTTGACGAATTAATTAATAAAGTTAAGAGTAAAAATTCCACTTATGCTAAGATATCTAGAATGTTAATTTATATATTATGTGATTATACTAAAGAGCAAGCGAAAGAGTTTAAAGAAATTACCTATATTAGATTATTAGGCTTTTCTAATAAAGGCAGAGATTATTTAAATAAGATAAAAAAAGATATAGATATTCCTATTATTAGTAAATTTACAAGAGAAAAAGATAAGATGTTAGAATATGAATATCAAATTACAAAAATATATTCTTTAGTCTTTGATAAAGATGAAGCTAAAAGCTTAATAGAAGCTGAATATAAGATGAAACCTATAAGGGAGGAATAAAGTATGGATAATATGGTAAAAACAAAGAAACAAGGGCTTTTAATAGTTATTTCAGGGCCCTCTGGTTGTGGTAAGAATAGTATAATTAATGAGTTATTAAAGATAAGAAAGAATACTTGGGTATCTATCTCTTGTACTAGTAGAGAACCTAGAGGTGAAGAGAAAAATGGTATTAACTATTATTTCTTATCTAAAGAAGAATTTGAAAGTGATATTAAAAATGATGAATTCTTAGAATATGCAGAGTATTCTGGTAATTACTATGGTACTCCTAAGAAATATATTAAAGAACACTTAGATAAAGGAGAAGACGTAATACTAGAAATAGAGATTCAAGGAGCTTTAAAAATTAAAGAAAAACTAGATGAAACAGTATTTATCTTTATTATGCCACCTACTATGAATGAATTAAAAAGACGACTTATCGCTAGGAATACTGATAGTTTAGATAAAATAGAAAAAAGATTTATTAGAGCCTATGAAGAGATAAATGAAATACCTAAATATAACTATGTAGTTGTTAATGATGATTTAGATAAAGCTGTTAAAAAGGTTGATGCTATATTAGAAGCTGAAAAGTGTAGAGTTGATAGAATTGAAGAAGTTTATCTAGACAGTAA
>CALVKV010000104.1 GCA_944333305.1 uncultured Bacilli bacterium | reverse complement strand
TCCATAAATAAAACCTTCTTTCTAATCACAGAAACAAGATTTTACCTCTTTTCAAATTCAAATTTTTGTGTATAATAGTAAGTGCGTATGAGGTATTATTTGTTTTTGTGATTAGTTACATATAATAACCTACATACGCTTTTTTGTTAAGTAAAATTCATTTGTTTTGATAAATTTCATTATTTAATGTTTGAAATGAAGACTTTTCGTCAGAAATTTGGTACAATATAATATGATTTGCTTATAAAGCCTTAGAGGGGTAGTGATTAGATGAAAGAGTTTGATGATGTAAATCAATATTTAAATAATATAAGAGATAAAAATGATGAAAATAGTATAAATTATGATAGATTAATTGCAGAATGTCCTTATATTACCGATCCAAAAGATTTAGATAAATTAAAGAAAATATTAGATGAAATTAAGGAAGAAAATAAAGATTTCTATGATTATATTATTTCTTTATTAAAGACTAGTAGTGATTTAAATAGCTTATTTTTACTTTATAAAGAGTATAAAGAAGCAAAGTTAAGAGAAGAAGTTTTAGATAAGGAAGTAAATGCAAAGACTATAGAATTTAATAATATTAAGGAAGATCTTGATGATAAAGAATATGATATTAGAAGCTTTGATAATATGTCTAAAAAACTAAAAGATATGGGAAAGATACTTGATGATCTTAGTAGTACTATTAGTATTAATTTAGATGATACTTTTAATAAAATAGAGAAGGAAGAAGCGGTAAGATTAGGTTTTGGGACTAAAGCGTTGCTAGCTTTGGGAACGTTTTTAGCTTTTAAAAATAATCATAACATTATAGGAACGTTACTTGCTACTTATTTATCTTATAAAGTCTTAAGTGAATTATCATCATCAAAAAAAGATAACTATATAGATTTATGTAATGATTATATTACTACTTTAGAAGGATATAAAGATAATGCTTTAGAACTCGAAAAAGATTTAGTTGTTAATTTAGATAATATCGAGAAATTAGAAGAAGGGTTGAAAACTAAATATAAACCATATTTAAGAGAAAGTGAATTTAAAAGAATATTTGAGATGATTGATGACATTAAAGATACTGTTAATAGAAGTTTAAAAGAAATAGATAAAACTAAAGATAATATAGACAGAAGTATTGATGATGGTAAAGTTAAAGTAAAAGTTATGGAAGGGTAATTTTCATTGAATTTATTGAATTGCTATGCTAGTATATGATTAGTTGTATCAGGAGGTAAAGGTATGAAAAAAATAGCAACTACAAAAAAAGAGAAGGATTTTTATAATGTTGTTACTATTATAGATGATATTGCTATTATAAAATCATCTATAAGTGGGAAAACTGCCCTTTTAAATATTAAGACTAATGAACTTATTGGGATACTTGATTATTATAATATAAAAGTTGATGAATTTAATAAACTCTATTATCAAATTAAAAATGCAGGTGAAAAGAAATTAGTAAATATATATGATATTATAAATAAAAAATTTTTAGTTTATAATTTTGAAATTATTAATAGTTTAATTTTGACATTTACAAAAACTATTGTTGTTTATTTACTTAAATCACCAATTGATGAGAAAATTCATTTATTTGATGTTTGGAAATGTAGAGACAAAGATAATATATTTGATAAACCATTGAATAATTATTCTTATTTAATTAATGAATTTAAAAACACATATTATGTATTAACAGATACTAATAATAAGAAAAACATTTATCAAGTAAATAATGGTTTTACTGCTGAATTTGAATATGATGATATAGAAAAAAAAGGAGATATTGTAATTTATACCAAGGGTGAAGAAAAAAGTTTTAGTATGATTTATGATGATAAAATTTCTCATAACATAATTGGTAAATTTAAAGAAATCAAATATGATAAAAATGAACGCCGTTTGTTACAGTGTAAAGATGATGAATACACTTATATATACGATTTAGAAATAAAGTCCTTAATATTGAAAAAATCTAGAGATTTTAAATGTATAGCACTTTTTAGTTATTATAGTCCTAGAGGCCTTCAAACATATGATTATGATTATGAATATATCTTTATAGAAACAGACAGAAAAACAAACAAAAAGAGTTTAATTAGTATAACGTATAATCAGAAAGAAAGAGAACTTAGGAATAAATATTTAATAAAAGATTATGATGCAATACATTTTGACCATTATTTAAAAAATAATAATGGAGTTGCTTTATTTTTAGAAAAAGATAAAGAACTAGATTTGTTTTTAGGTAACATGAGATTTAATAAATATCTTAAATTAGAAAGTGACAAAATTGAACATTTAGATGAAGATTATTATGTTGTAGCAAAAGATGGGTGTACTAATATAATTGAAGCTAATCCTAAATCTTCACTTAAAATTGTTATTAAAAATTGTGTCATTAAGGATAAAGGTGATTGTGCTATTATATATAGTCAAAAAAATAATGAAGGTAAGGAATTAGAAGGAATTTTCTATTTCGAAGACTCTGAGTATCCTGGAGATATATATAGAAAGAATGTTCCTGCTACTTATAGTAAAATTAATCGTATAAGTCATCATTTATATCTTACAGAAGAAAACACTAATAAAGGAATGTACTGCTTTGGAAGATTAATTATTCCTACAGAATTTAAAGATATTGATATTGCTTTTTCTCCTAAATATCCTAGAATAGATATTGCTTGGGAACTTTATTTCTCATTAAAAAAAGAAAACAGTAATATACTTGCTAAAAGAAAAATGGGGTATGATATTCATAGTGATAATGGTAATAAATTAGAAATAATTGGAGAATATAATGATGTTATTTTTTTAAAAGATTTAATTGTACTTAAAATATCATCTAGTACTATTATCTATGACTATGATATGAAATTATTAGGAGAGTTTTCCATAAATACAACTATAACATCTTTTAATGCTTCAAAAGATGAATATAATCCTAAAATAATTTATTGCATAGATAATGATTATTACTTTTATAAAGATGGTAATTTAGAGAAATATTATAAAGAAGATATTGATATTTATTCAACTACTTATGAAACTAATATTGATATATTTGAAGCTATTACATATAAGAAAGATATTCTAGGTAGTTTTACTACTTATATAGATTCTATGGAGGATGATAATGGTGAAGCTTCTTTAAGAGAACTTTCTAAAGATAATTACGAATTAAAAAATAAGTATCCTTCTTTAGTACTAAAAAAGAAAGAAGTTAAATAATATGTTTAATGAGTTTGTTGATGATGAGACTTTTTATGATAAGGAATACTCTAATGATAAGTTTCCTCTTGTTCCTTATTATTTAAGTTTTAGGAATTGTAGTTTTGTTAATATAGATTTTAGTAATAGTAATTTGGAAAAAATAGATTTTAAAACATGTAAATTTAAAAATTGTGATTTTCGTAATGCTAATTTTAGTAATAATGGAATAAAAGAAGCAACTTTTACTAATTGTAATTTATTAGGAATAGATTTTAGTGGTAGTATGCTTATGGATTCTATTTTTGATGATTCTAATTTAGATTATAGTAATTTTTCTTTGACGAAAATTAAAAATGTTAAGTTTAATAACTGTTCTATTAAAAGATCAAGCTTTAATGAAGTAGAGTTAAAGAAAATAGGATTTAATAAATGTGATTTTGAAGATAGTGAATTTTTACATACTTCACTTGCTAAAATTAAATTAAATACTTGCGATATTAAAAATATTAAAGTAACTTTAGAAGACTTAAAGGGTGTTATTGTTAATATGTGTCAGGCGATAGACTTAAGTTTATTATTAGGTATAAAGATAGAAGAGAGTGATTAGATGAATATATATGCTCATAGAGGTTTATTTGATAATAAAAAAATAGTAGAGAATACTATTAGTGCTTTTAAGAGAGCTTTAAAGGAGAAACTTAATATAGAGTTAGATATTAGAGTAACTTTAGATAATAAAATAATAGTGTTTCATGATGAGAATATTAAAAGATTAACTGGCATAGATAGTTTTGTTAAAGATATGACATATGATGAGTTAAGTAAAACTAATTTATTAAATACTAATGATAAAATACCTTTATTAGATGATGTATTAAACTTAATAAATGGTGAAGTTACTTTATTAATAGAAATTAAAGATACTTTATCTAATGGTACTTTAAAAGAATTAAATAAATTATTACTTGATTATAATGGTAAAATATTATTACAAAGTTTTAACCCTATAATAGTAAGAAAAATGGCTTTTACAAGCTTAAAAAGATATAAAATGGGTATTTTATTAACTAACAAGTATAAAGGATTTAAATGGCAATTATATAGTGCTTTTATCTATAAATATTTAATAAAGCAAAAATACATTAGTTTTATTTCTAGTCCCAAAGAATTAGTTGATAAAGTAAAAGAATTATCTAATAAAGAATTATTTATTTGGACTATTGAAACTAAAGAGGAATTTATTGAGTATAAAAAATATAGTAATAATTTAATATGTGAAGAAAAAGGAATAGTTAAAGAATGAAAGAAATATTAATTTTTAAGTAATATAATTTTGTAGAATGATTAAATTATTTTATATTAATATTGTAAATAAGTGTTGTCTTAACATTATACTTCTTAAGGAAAATTAGGTGTGCTTTTTGCTCTCCTCATTTTTTGAATATAAAATTTAATATGGAACCACGAAAATGGTGAATTCTCAAAGTAAATGCCCGTGACAAAATAAGTGATATCAATAGACAAGTAATAACCCGTTAAGAA
>CALVKV010000103.1 GCA_944333305.1 uncultured Bacilli bacterium | reverse complement strand
TATATTTATATTTAGTGGGACATTTTTACTTATTTTTGAAAATTAAAACGAGACATTTTAACTAATTAATCACAAGAAGAAATAGAGAAAGTAAGATAATACTTTAAAAAAAATCTATTTTCCTATATACTTATTATAGAGGGATAAGTAATGAATAGTAGAATTGAATTAAATAAAGATAAACAAAAAGATATAGATAAAGAAAAACAAGCAGCACATATTAAAAAAATAGTAAAACGAATAGTCTTAATTATTTTTATAATTTTCTTACTTGTTTTTTCAGCTTGCCTTTATATCACTAAGATTGGTACTACTTCTTTAATAGTTAATGAAGAAGCGCTTGTTAATTCTAAAATACCAGATTCATTTAGTGGCCTTAAAGTTGTTCAGTTTGGAGATTTACACTATGATAATAATGATTTATTAAAAGATGTAGTTAATTCTATTACTAAAAGAAATCCTGATTTAATTCTTTTTACAGGAGACTTATTAACTGATGAAGATTTAACACCGAAAGCAAGGAAAAACTTAGTAAACGAATTAAAAAAATTAGAAGCAACCCTTGGTAAATATGCTGTTTTAGGAGAAACAGATAATGATGAAGCTTTATCTATTTTAATAGATTGCGGATTTACCGTTTTAGATGATAGTAATGAACTTATTTATAATGAAAGTAATGAACCTATTATGTTAGTAGGGCTAAATACGAATAATGATGTAATTGATTATAATAAAGCTTTTACAAATTATAATCCTGATATTTATACTATAACAATATTCCATAAACCAGACTATATAGATGAATTTGTAGATACATATCAAACAGATTTAGCTTTAGCAGGACACTCTCATTTAGGAGAAATAAGAATACCTTACTTAATAAATTTAGCGAGCAAAGACAATGCTTCTAAATATATAAACTCATATTATGAAATTAATAATACTAAATTCTATATTACTTCAGGAATAGGTACTGATACTTATGATGTTAGAATCAATGCCAGACCATCTATTAATTTCTTTAGACTTAGGAAAACAGCTTAGTAAAGAAGTTTTCCTTTTTCTTTTCTTCTTTAATATAAAGAGGAATAGTTTCTATTTTTTTATTATAAAGACTAATTTTAATATTACCGACTTTTCCTTCTTTAATAGAATCATCTATACTAGCTAGAACTTTTACATTATCTTTTTCTTCCAAAGTTAAAGGGTAGGTAAAAGATTTTTTTACATAGTAAAGATTATCATCAATAACAAGATCAAAATCATTTTTATCAACAATATTATAATTACTATAGAGATCAAAAGTAGACTCAGCTAATCTTTCATGATTATTATACTCATCATTATCATCTAAACTAACAATAGTTATTTTTAAATCATCTTTTTTGTGAGTTGTAACTAAAGTTTTACCAGCACTAGGAGTATAACCGTTTTTTCCACCAGTACAATATTTATAATCACCTAATAATTTCATCCTGTTATACCAAAGATAACTTTTACTATCAGTTTTAACTCGATATTCTTCTGTACTAGTTATTTTTCTATAAGTTTTATTTTTATAAGCATATCTAGATAATTTTGCCATATCTCTTGCTGTTGAATAATTCTTAGTCTCTTCATCAAGACCATGAGCATTACTAAAAGTAGTATTAGTCATCCCAATTTCTTTAGCTTTTTCATTCATCATCTTCACAAATTCTTCTTCGCCACCAGCAATTTCCTTAGCAATTACAACAGCAGCATCATTACCACTTCTAAGCATTAATCCATAAAGAAGATCAATTAATTTCATTTTTTCATTTAACTCTAAATAAATACTAGTACCATACATCTTTAATATTTCTTCATCCGCTTTAACATAACTATCTAAATCTCCCTCTTCTAAAGCAATAATACAAGTCATTATTTTTGTAATAGAAGCGATAAGTCTAACTTCATCAGCATTATTCTCATATAAAACTCTACCACTGTTTAAATCCATAACTATACTACTTCTAGCAGTATCACTTCCTAAAACATTTAAAGGAATTAAGAAAATAAAAAGAGCCAAAACTAATAATTTTTTCATTAAACTTCACCTAATAAAACTTATTCTAAAAAAATAAAAGTATAACTTTCAAATGTAAAGTAGTAGTACTATTAGAAATAATTCTTGCCTTTTTCTAAATAATAACATATCCTAAAATTAGGAAGGAGGAAAAATGGTGAGAGGATTAAAATTATTTGGTATCTTAGCAGTATCAGTACTATTTATAACAGGATGTGGTAATAGTGAGAGGACATTAACTTGTAGTATGAGCGAAGAAGATGATGGACTTTCAATGTCACAAACAGTAGATTTGACTTTTAACGATGACAAAGTTACTAATGTTAAAATGAGTATAGATACTAAAGTAACTGATAGTACTTATCAAGAAAATTGGGATATGTTTGTTTCCATGATGGAATCTCAATATGAAGAAAGTAGTGCAAATGGTATTAAAGTAACAACTAAAAATAATAGTGACAATTACACTTATACTATTTCACTAGATGCTAATTTAGAAGAAGCAAGTGAAGAAGATTTATCTAACTATGGCCTTGATACCTTTACAGAAGAAGGTATAACTTACGAAGAAACAAAACAAGAGGCAGAAGATGCAGGATATACTTGTAAATAAAAAAGAAAAGTCTTTCTCTTTTCTTTTTTTTGTGTTATATTATTTCTATAAGAATAGGAGGAGTTAAAGATGACAAAAGGGAGTGCTAGAAAAGAAGTAATAAAGCAAGAGGAAATACCTAGCTGGATTTATATTTTGTTACTTACAGCAGTCGCTATTTTAGGATGGGTTTTAGGAAAGTTTGATTTACAAATAGGTAAAGCAACTCTTACATTAGCTGTATTTGCCTATCCATTTAGATATTTTATAGCAAATATTATTACCAAAAAATATGGTTATAAAGAAACAATGAATGGAATAAGTTATTCAGCATGTTTAATGCTATTATTTATGATAGTAGCAAGTTTACTTGGACAACATGATATTGATTATGTCCCTGTAACAGGAGAAGTTTTTGCATATCTAGCTAGTCAAATGATTAACCTAACTATTTATTATTACTTATATATGAATACTGAAGGTAATAAACTACCAATACTTGCAACATATATCTTTGCAATGTTAGTAGATAACTTGATTAGTATGTTATTTATAAGTAGAATGACTATGGTAGATGCTTTCTGGAGAACTTATTTTGTTACTATACTAATAGAGACAATGATTTCTATCATCTTAATTAATTATGATGAGAAAAAAGTATTGCCAGCACCTAACAAAAGAAGAAAAAGCAAAATTAGAAAATGAATAAAGGATTTACATTAATAGAAATGTTAGCAACTATTATAATACTAGGAATATTAGTAACAATAGTATTATTAAGTGCTAATAGATTAATATCTTCTAGTAATTTAGAGTACTATAATACTAGTGAAAAGATGATGATACTAGCTAGCAAAGATTATTTTGCTGATTATAGAAGCTATTTACCTAAAGAAGTAAATGGAACAACTAGGGTATTATTAAGCGCTCTAGTAAGAGAAGAATATATTGATATGATAAAAGATGTAAATGATAATGATTGTAATACTAGTAAAAGCTATGTAGAAGTAGAAAAAACTAGCAATAATGAGTATCTATATAAAGCACATTTAGTCTGTGATAAAAGTAATTATGAAACTAAGGATGGGGAGTAAAGTATGGATAAGAAAAGAAAAAAGTACATTATATTAGTAATAGTAACAATAGCAATAAGTATAATAGCTTTGGTAGGAGCAAGCTATGCTTTACTAACAATGACCATAGAAGGAGATAAGAAAATTACTTTAACAGCAGGGATTTTAAAGGTTGATTTTGATGAAGGAGATAATATTAATCTAAATGAAATAGCTCCTATGACAGATTCCCAAGGATTAAAGACAACTCCTTATACATTTACAGTAACAAATACAGGTAATATAAATGCTTATTATCATGTGTCACTTGAAGAAGATAGTAATAATACATTAGATAATTCTTATTTAAAGATGAGATTAACTAGTGATAATGGATATGATAGTGGAGTAGTTAAAGTAAGTAGTTATGGAACTGGAGAATTTGATATAACTAGTGAAGCAACGTTAGAACCAAGTGATAAAGTAACTTATCAGTTATGGATGTGGTTAGATAATGATGCTGACAATAATGCACAAGGCAAATTATATCAAAGTAAGATAGTTGTTACTAGTTATGATAGAGCACAACCAGTACCAACAGCAGTTGATACCTTACTTGCAAAAGCAAATCCTGAAGATTTAGATTATAATAGTGCAACAGTTGAACAAAAGAAAGAAATGTGGACATTTACTCATCCAGAGACAGAACAAACAGAAACTTTAACAGATTATAGATATATAGGAAGTAATCCTAATAACTATGTAACATTTAATAATGAGTTATGGAGAATAATAGGAGTATTTAGTGTAGATGATGGAACAGGTAATGTAGAAGAAAGGCTTAAATTAATAAGAAATGAATCTATTGGAAATATGGCATGGGACCCTAATAATACTAATGATTGGCCTAATGCAACTTTAAATACTAATTTAAATAGTGGGGACTATTGGACCAATAGCTTAAGCGAAGATGCTAAAAATATGATAGGTGATGCTGTATGGTATTTAGGAGGAACATCTGATTATACTAGTGCAAGTAATGGATTAACAAGTCACTGGTACTCATATGAGCGAGGAACAACGGTATATAGTGGCAGA
>CALVKV010000102.1 GCA_944333305.1 uncultured Bacilli bacterium | reverse complement strand
TGTTTTTTTTGTTAAATAAAATAGTGGTAGTGATTTTCCTCACCAACACTATTTATAATACAACCGCAATTATTTCTTGCAATAGTCTCTTTTTCTATGCCTTAGTTCTTTCCACACTTGTTAAATAATAGAAACCATCTTTGTTAAGTGTATAAGTATATGTATATTGTTCTAAGTTATCTTTATTATCTTCTATATATTGATTGTAAATATTTTCTCTCTCTTCTTGATTAGATGTCGTATTTGAAGGAACTGGATTAGTTTCTAATATTGTTGTTTTATTGTAATCTTTATATAGATTATTTGGATTTAGATAAAATACAGCACTCACTATTTCTATTCTATCACTATATTTAGTTGCACTTATTATATTTTCATGTACACTAAAAGCAGTAGTACCTCCACATCCTTCTTCACCAGTATGAGAATATCTTTTATTGGCAGCATCATAAGTATAAGTTGCACATAAGCCATCATAAATTTGACTTACTGTGCTGTACGTATTTGGTCCAAAAGTTCTTTCATAAACATCTTTTAAAGTATCCTCATCTAAATAATAGGTAGTTGTAAGATTAGGACTTGTTCCTGTAGAATAATGTTCTACTAGTGGGTACCATTGTCTTCCTAATAAAGCAATTTTATCTTCTTCACTCATATCACTTACTTTATAGCCACCATCTCTATAAACATGAGCATCTACTCCAATGGCACCAAAATGGGCATTATTAAATAAGTATTTAATGTTTGAATTTTCAGGATCAAGCTCTACTCTTGTGTCTTCTTTTTCAATATCATCACTAGTATTATTTTCTTCTACTTGTTCATTTTCTACAGTAGTATTGTTCAGTTTGATAATATCTTTGTCTACTAAGATGTAAAATACTAATCCTATAATACATATAAATAATATAATAATTACTGCTATTAATCCTTTGTTTTTCTTTTTCTCCATAAAACTCTCTCTCCTTATTATCAATATAACATATTTTATTTTCTTATACTAGCTATATAACCATAATGCTTTTGTCAATAAACGTAAAAAACTGCACTAGTAATCTAGCACAGTTTATTTTTATTTATTTTGTAATTTGCCTTTCATTCCTTTTAGACCGTTATGAGCGAATCCTTGTAAAATGTTTGTTTTGAATGAATGAGTTTTACTTTCACGCTTTTTATAATCTTTAATAGCAATACTAATCATATCATCTAATAGTTCAGTATAATCTTTTCCTTTAGGATCCCATAAATAAAATGCAAGTGATCCTGGTATTGAGTTAATCTCATTAACATAGAGTTTTTTAGCTTTACTATCAATTAACATATCAATACGGGCATCTCCACTACTTCCTAAAGCTCTAAAGACTTTAATAGCAAGTTCTTCTACTTCTTTAGTCATTTTATCAGTAAGATCTGCTGGTATTTTTCTATCGGCAGAAGCCATACCTTTAGAACCTTTTAATGGAGTTACTTTAGCGCCAAGTTTTCCTTTAACTTTTCCACTACCTACATATTTCTCATCGTATGTTAAGAAAGCACTTTTTGATAATACTTCTTCAATAACACTAGTTTCTTGTGATTCATAATTACCTAAAACAGAAATATTTACTTCCATTAAGTTTTTAATTACTTCTTCTACTACTATTTTACTATCATAAGTAATAGATTCTTCAATAGCTTTAATAAGTTCGTCTTTATTTTTAGCAACACCAATACCTACACTACTTCCAGTGGTAGCAGGTTTAACAATAACAGGGTATTTTATCTTCTCTACTCTTTTAATCACTTCATCAGGATCATTCTTATAATCTGTATCATAGAACCAAATATAATTTGGAACTGGTAAATCATTAGCTTTGAAAATATCTCTCATATAAGCTTTGTCTTGTGATACAGCAGCGGCATAGACATTAGGTCCAACATAAGGAATACCTACTGTTTGGAAATATCCTTGTAAGACACCATCTTCTACATTAGTACCATGAGTAATTGGGAATATTACATCTAAATCTGTAACAATCTTTTTAAATAGTCCTTTGCTTTGAAGAACAAAAGCTCCATCTTTTTTATATAATACTACATTACTAGCATATTTCTTTATTAAATCTAAATCCTGATATACTTCAACATCCATTAACATATTTCCAGTATACCATTCTCCATCTTTTGTTATATAGATAGGAATAATATCATATTTTTCTTGGTCTATTTTATTCATGGCTTGAACAGCTGAAATTATACTTACTTCATGTTCAACAGATTCTCCACCAAATACAACTCCTAATTTTATTTTCATTCTATCTCCTCCTACTTTTCATTATATGTATCAGGTAAATCATTTTCAAATAAGGCATATATTTCTTTCTTAGTCTTTATACCTCTTATAAAATTATATGCTTCTTTAACATCATTGTAAACAATTAAGTTATCCATATTGTATTTTGCTTCTTTTAACCCTTCTTTAATTGGTAAAGTTCTCTTTTCACCGATTAGAACAACATAGTCAGCTTTACTAATTGTAGCGATTTGTTTACCAAACTCTTTATTAAGCTCTTCTTCTTTATCACCAAGCTCTATCATTCCTGGTGTTACTACTACCTTTAAACCTGGCATCATAGATAATACTTCTAAAGCACTTTTAGCTCCTACAGGATTTGAGTTATAGGCATCATCTATTTGATAGAAATAACCCATTTTCTTAAGTTCAAGTCTATGTTCAACTTGTTTAACATTTCTAACTGCTTGTTGTAATTTAGTGATAGAAATACCAAATTCTCGTCCTAAAGCAAGTCCTGCTAAAATATTATAAACATTATGGTTTCCTAATAGTTTAGTTTCAAACTCATATTTTTTCTTATCACCTTTAAAGGTAACATTGAATGTTGTTCCTACACTAGAGCATTTAATATCACTAGCATGAACATCAACATCTTTTTCATCAATACCTATCCAAAGAATTTTACATTTATTTTTAAGTTTATAACTAACTTGTTTAGGATCATCTCTATTAAGTACTCCTATTCCATCAAGAGGTAATGATTCAATAAGTTCAAATTTAGTTTTTTGAATATTCTCTTCACTACCAAAACTTTCTAAATGCGCTGTACCAATTCTTGTTAAGATACCATATTTAGGATGAACTAAATTACATAAGTCTTTTATTTCTCCTCTAACATATGCTCCCATTTCAGCGATAAATACTTCAGTAAATTTATCTAAGTGATTATTAATTGTAATAATTAAACCATACGGAGTGTTTAAATTACGTGGAGTTGGTAAGGTTGCATACTTAATATTTAAAATATCTGCTAAGATGTTTTTACTACTTGTTTTACCATAACTACCTGTTACACCGATAACTTTTAAGTTAGGCATACTTTTTAATTTTTTAACAGCCATACTCTTAAAATGATGATATACATATTTTTCTAAAGTATATTTGTTAATAAAGTTAGCAAGTAAAATTACAAAAGTATTTAGATAAGCGAAAAGTATAAAGATAAATATTAAGAAATGACTAATTAATAAATTATCTCTATAGATTATTATCAATACAATTGGTATTAAATGTAAAATAATTGTAGTTGCAATTAATCTTTTAACTCTTGCTGTTATTACTAAAGGCTTCTTTACTTGTTCGTTTTTTAAATTTGTTCTAAATTTAATAGCATAAACTATATATAAAATAATTGCTATTACATTTAAAACTAAGCTTACAGTATCATTGTTAATTAAGAAAACATTTGCTATTGCAACAATTAAAACTATTAAAAGCTCAAGAGAAAAGAAATTACTACTATTATTTACAACCCATTTAACATAACGGTTGTTTTCATTATATAGATTTTGTTGTAACATGTGTAAACTTTTTTTAGATTTGATAATAATTGCTATAATAGCAACTAAAATTAAAAGTATTTCAATCATTTTTATCCCTCCATAAAATTATTTATAATATTTATAACCCCACTTAAGTTTTCAAGATATGCATAATGTGTTCCAGGTAGAACAATTAAAGCACCATCCTGAAGTAAATTTTCTAATAGCTTAGCTTCTTCTAAAGGAGCTGCTTCGTCCATCTCTCCCCATATTAGAAGAGTTGGTACAGTTATTTTTTTTGCATAATCAGATAAATCTTCATTAACTGTCTTAACTAAGATTTCTCTCATTTTAGGTGTTGCATGTTTATAATCATCTGATCCTATATAGTTTTTAGCAATCTCTGCTATTTTACCCATTCCAGGTAAAGTTTTTGCTTTCTTTAACATTTTTTCTTTTAAGGTTAAGCCTTTTTTGGTTCTAACACAAGGAGCTCCAAATAAGACAACCCGCTCTACTTCATAAGTTGCAGCATAAACTATCGCTACTCTGCCACCGAATGAATGTCCTATCAAAGTAGGTTTTTTAATCTTTAACTTTTGAACTAATTCATGAACAAGTTTGGCATAATCAGATACTGTCCAAACTTCATCTGGTTCAGCACTCTTACCATAGCCTGGAAAATCTAATATTGTAATGTGATACTTATTTGATAATGGATTACCAAGTGGTTCCATCATTTCAATATTTTGACCCCAACCATGTAAAAGAATAATATCTTTTCCTTTAGCATTACCATATTGTATGTAATTTACTTTATCTAGGTTAACTTTTTCCATACTTCCTCCTATTTAGAGTATATCATAAAAAGAAAAAAGAGTCTTTAATTTTAACTCTTTTCTTACATTTTTGTGTGATTAATTAGTGAAAATGTCTCAAAGTTAAAGATAGAAAATTAGTGAAAATGTCTCAATATAAAAGTTAGATTT
>CALVKV010000101.1 GCA_944333305.1 uncultured Bacilli bacterium | reverse complement strand
GGACTCGCTTATTTAAAAACAAATACAATGGATACTGCTGAAGCGATTAGCAAAAGATTAGGTAAAAAAACAATAGAATCTAATTCAATAAGTCAGTCAATTAGTTTAATGAATTACAACGGTAATAAATCTACTTCTCTAATTGCTCGTGATCTACTTACACCAGATGAAGTAAAAAATCTACATTATAAAACTATCATATTTCCTAATATTGGTTATCCGATATTTAGAGATACTGTTATATATAAAAAGTTATCTTGTTACTCTAGTGGCGAATTAAAACGAAATGTAACACCGTTAAAAGACTTGAGTTATACTTATTATACAGTTGAGAATATTCAAACTAAATATGATAGACTTTTACGAAATAAAAGTAATAAAGACTTATATAAAGAAGAATTATCCTCTTATGATAAATTTAGGGAAGAAGAAATAAAAAAACTAGAAAACATTGTTCAAGTAGTACAAGATTTATTAAAAGAAAAAATAAATATATTTGAATACAAAGAAAATAATAACCGTACCTATGCTAGTTTTGAAGTTAGTGAGCCACTTTCCACAAAAGAAACAACTTTTATAAAAGGAAAAGTTAATAAAGAAGTATATCATGTAGAAATAGATACTGGTAATAATGGCAAGTCTACTATTGAAATACATTTGAAGAATCCTTTGGAACAAGACTTAACTTTAGAGAAAGGACATAAAGATAATGTCTAAATTTAGTCATAAGTTCTTTTTTAATTTGAGTTTCATAAAATTTAAAGAACTTGGAGGAATCCATAATGTATGAAAATAACGATATAGAAGTTAAATTCAGTACAAAACACTTGCCATTTGAGTATAAGTTATTAGAGTTTAGATTAATTGTAAATAAAGAATTATATGATGATAATGTAATAGATTTAAAAACATTTAAAACTATGGAACAATCTCTTATAGCAAGACTTACAAAGATAAAAAAAGAATACCAAGATGATTTGACAAACTCTAATAATGGAGGTACTATTCAAGCAACCTAACTAGTCTTGAGTTTTAGGAACACAGTTAAGGAGTGATATTTTATGGATATTAAAAAAGCAAGAGAAGATTTGCGAAAAGGAAAAACAATTTATGATATGAATTTAAGAGTTGGATATTATGCTCGTGTATCTACTGATAAAGATGATCAGTTAAATTCATTAGAAAATCAGCAAAAGTATTTTGAAGAAATGATTATGGAAAACAAAAACTGGACATTAACTCGTGGATATATCGATGAGGGTATTTCTGGTACTGCAGTAAAAAATCGTGATTCCTTTTTAAAAATGATAGAAGATGCTACTATTGGAAAAGTTGATTTAATACTGACAAAAGAAATATCCAGATTTTCAAGAAATACCGTTGATAGCATTAAATATACTGAATACCTATTAAAAAATGGTGTAATTGTTTATTTCCTATCAGATAACTTAAATACTATTCAAGAAGATTCAGAATTTAGACTTACTATTATGTCAAGCCTTGCCCAAGATGAGGTGCGAAAACTATCTGAAAGAGTTAAATTCGGTATAAACAGAATGATCAAGGATGGTAAACTAATTGGTGGTAATCTAACTGGTTATTTCAAGAAAAATGGTAGATACGAAATAAATCCAAAAGAAGCCCCAATTATAGAATATTTATTTACTACTTATGCTAGTGGTAATATGGGGCTTAAAAAAATTGGATTAGAATTAGCCAAAATGGGATATTTAAACTCTAAAGGCGAACCATATTCACAAACAACTTTAGCAAAATTTTTAACTAACCCTAGATATAAAGGTTATTATACTGCTAAACTTACCGAAGTTGAAGATTACAAAACTCATAAAAAAAGAAAAGTACCTAAAGAAAAGCAAATTATTTATAAAGATGATCGTATTCCAGCAATAGTATCAGAAGAATTATGGGATAAAGCAAATCTGTTACACGAAAAAAGAAAAAAATTACCATCTAGGCATATATTAAATACAGAAGAACATATTAAAAAATATAAATATTCTTGTAAATTATATTGCAAGGACTGTGGTGCAGTTTTTATTAGAAATGGTGGCTCTAACAGAGCAAATAATCCAGTATGGGCTTGTAGAACTTATAAAGTTTCTGGTGTTTCAAAATGTGCATCACCTAATATAAAAGAATCTTATTTAGATAAAATATTTATAGATTTATTTTCTGACTTTATAAAAAACAAAAAGCAATATGTTTCATTAGTTTTGAAAGAATATAAAAATATTATAGAAAATCATACATCAGATTTAGATGTTGAAGAAATAAATAAACAAATACTTGTTATTGAAAAGCAAAAAGATAAATTATTAGATTTAAGCATTAAAGGTATTATTGATGACTATGAATTTAAAACTAGAAATGACAAATTAAATGTTGAGTTATTTAACCTACAAAAACAATTGAGTGAAACATCAAAGAATAATCTTGAGGAAGAACGGTTAAAGAAGAAATTAGAACTTATTGAAACTAGTCTAAATTCAAAATTAGATATAAAGGAAAATTTAGCATACCTAGTAAATTTATTAGTTGAAAAAGTAGAAGTTGAAAAAGTTAATGGTGATCGTAAACATATTAAGTTAAAAATATATTACGATTTTAATACCCCAGATATTGATATAGATTTAGATATGAATGAAAATAACCAAATTAAAAGTTTGACAGCCAAAAACCTTGCTTGTGCAAGGCAAACTTCGGCTCTAAAGTGTTGCTGTGTTGACACAAAGCAACCCTGGATTTGTAAAGATGGGACAGTTGTTAGGTAAAGAAAGGTTGTTCTCATATTTGGATTTATTTGGTTTTGGCTCTAAAACAGGCATAGATTTGAATGGAGAAGGGGAAGGTATAATATTTCCTCTTGATCAAGTTGGTAATATAGAACTTGCAACAACTGCTTTTGGTCAAGGTATTAGTGTTACACCTATTCAACAAGTAAGAGCGATATCGGCAGTTATTAATGGGGGGTATTTGTTAAAACCTTATGTCTTGAAGAATATCTTAGAGCCTGAGACTGGAAATGTTATGGAACATAATAGTAAAACAGTGATTAGAAAAACAATTAGTGAAGAAACTAGTGAAATTATGAGATATGCTTTAGAGACTGTAGTTGCTCTTGGTGGTGGTAAAGCTGCTTATATTGATGGATATAGAATAGGTGGTAAGACTGGTACGGCTCAGAAAGCAGTTAATGGTAGTTACCTTGCTAATAACTATATTATGTCTTTTGTTGGTATTGTTTCATCTAATGATCCAGAAGCGGTTTTATACATTGCCATAGATAATCCTAAAGATACAGCATTGTTATCTAGCTATACGACGACACCTATTGCAAGAAGAATTCTTTTAGATATAATTGATGCTTTAGATATAGAAAAACAAGAGGGGGGAGTAGAAAAGGATTATGAATGGAGTGATAAGATTTATTATGAAGTTCCTGATGTTGTAGGGAAAACTCCAGAAGAAGCTAAGAAATTACTTGAGCACTTTACAATAGAATATTCTGGTAGTGGAGATGTAATAATAAGCCAATCACCAGAGGCAGGAACAAGACTTGAAGATGGTAGTACTGTTAAATTAATGTTAGGTAATTAGTCTAATTTTAAATAATAATCATAAAATTAAATGACAAGAGAAAGTCAAATAATAAAATACATATAGAATAACAAAAATACTTATGCTATAATACTTAAAGAAACGAGAGGCGATAAGTCATGTTATTACTTACGAAAGCAGTATTTGCAATTATGATTGGATTTTTATTTAGTGTTGTATTAGGATTAATTCTTTTACCTCTTTTAAGAAAGTTGAAAGTAGGGCAAAGAATAAGTAGTTATGTAGGTTATTCTCATAGACAGAAAGAGGGTACTCCTACAATGGGTGGATTAATTTTTATTATTCCTACTGTCTTAATTACAATAGGATTATTAATTACTGATAAAATACCTTACTCTGATAATATAGCGATAGTTTTATTAGTGTTTTTAGGCTTTGCTATTATTGGATTTTTAGATGATTTCTTATCTTTGAAAAAGCATAATAATGAGGGACTTACTACTTATCAGAAGCTATTAGGGCAAGTTATAATATCGACAATATTTTTCTATATTTATATGAAAAATGGAGGGCAGACTTCTTTTGTTGTTGGTACTCTTGGTATTGATATAGAACTTACTTGGTTATATGGATTATTTATATTATTTATTTTAATAGGGGCTTCTAATGCTGTTAATTTAACTGATGGGTTAGATGGCCTTGCAGGAAGTTTGTCAGCAGTTGCTTTCATTGCTTTTGCCCTTATTTCCTTTGTAGTAGGTTTTGAAGATATTGGAATATTTTGTTTGGTTTTAGTAGGTTCTTTGATTGGTTTCTTGGTATTTAATACCCATCCTGCTAAAATATTTATGGGTGACACTGGTTCTCTTGCTCTTGGTGGAGTTATGGGTGCTGTAGCAATTCTTACTCATAGAGAGCTTACTTTACTTGTTGTAGCAGGAGTTTTCGTAATAGAAACATTATCAGTTATTTTACAAGTGTTTTGGTTAAGGTTCTTTCATAAAAAGTTATTTTTAATGACACCTTTACATCATCATTTTGAAAAACTTGGTTGGCAAGAAACTGATATTGTTAAATTATTTGTAGTCTTTGGACTATTACTTGCCATGGGTGGTATTATTTTTGGAGTATGGTTATAGAAAAGAGTGATTAGATGAAGAAGAAAGGTTATGGATTGCCTTTATTAATCACAGTAATACTCTTAGTAACATTTGGACTTATAATGATATATTCAGCTTCAAGTATTTGGGC
>CALVKV010000100.1 GCA_944333305.1 uncultured Bacilli bacterium | reverse complement strand
TTATTATTTCTTCCTGGTGCATAGAACCATAATGCATTAGTAGCAGGGTAGTAATATTCTCCTTTTAAAGTCCTTTCTGCTAGTTCTCTTTCTTTAATAGTTGAACCTGATGTGAATTGGGGACTGTTTATACCAGCGAAACCTCCAGGTCTTTATGAGTTAGTACCTATAAAAAATTAACAGTTATGTTTTTGTTATTATCTATTGTTATATTATCAATGATGCTTCGCCAAAGTCTTTGTTTTTCTATATCTGTTAAAGTGTCATAAATGGCTAAAAAATCCATTTTTAGAAACTTTTGAAGATTATCTATATTAATATTTTTTTCCTCTTTTGTTGGCTGTTCTTCTTTTTTTAGCTCTTCTTTTAAATAGTTATAATCCTGATTATATTTATCTTTGTCTATTAAATCATTAAGATATAAATCTACAAGTTTATTCATTTTGTTTTTTATTTCTGCTGCTTTATTTTTACTAGTTATTTTCTTCTTTTTTTGTGCCTTTAAGATATTATTTTCTGCTATTTTTAAAATATTTTCTTTTAAATAGTCTTCAATATATTTCTCTGTTAAAGCTGTTTTATTTATACATTTTTTTTCTACATAGTGCTGTTTACATTTGTATATTTTTGTAAAGTCATATCTAGCTCCTCTAGTTCCTCCTGCCATTTTAAAACCACATTCTTTACATATTATTAATCCGCTAAAGATATAATCCCTTTTTTTCTTATAATTAGCTGTTTTTATATTCCTTTTTAATTCTTTCTGCACTTTATAAAATTTATCTTCATCTATAATAGTAGGGCAAAAGTCTTCTAACACTTCTTTATTTTTAGTTGTTATAAATTTTCCTATATATTTACTATCAGTAAGATAATTTCTGATAGTTCCAACACTTTTATTTCCTATATTGTTTTTAAACCATTGATGAGTTTTGACTAAACTTGATGTTTTTAAGTAGTAGTCATATAGTTCATTTAATTGCTCTGCTTCTTTATGATTTACTACTAAATGTTTTCCTTCGTCTATATCATATCCAAAGATTTTTTGCCCACTGCATACAGTTTTAGCAACTTTATATTTGTAGTTATTAACTCTATTAATACGTTCAGAGTCCTTATTTCTTTCGTGCTCTGCTAGATTTACTTTGAGGTTGAATATAAATCTACCATCAGCAGTAGAAGTGTCTATATCGTCCTCATCTATAGCTTTAAATGAAGTGTTATGTTTATCTAATTCTACTAGTAGGTTATTAGCATCTCTTACATTTCTAGAAAATCTATCTAATTTTGTAAAAATAATTAAATCTATATTATCAAGGTCTTTAAGTAGTCTTACAAATTCTTTTCTTTTGGATATTGTTCCAGCAGATACTCCTTCATCTATATAATAGTCATATATTTTATATTTATTTCTTTTACAATATTCTGTTAAACTGTTTTTTTGGTCATCTACTGATATTCCAAACTTTTTTTGTTCTTCAGTTGATACACGGCAGTATATTGCTACATTTTTAATCATTATAGCACTTCCTTTCTTTAATTTTATTGATAAGAAAAGATTTTAATGCTATAATTAAATAGCAGAAAAAAATTTCTTATCGTAGTGGGTATTGAAATATTTTCTGTTTTGATCTCGTATGCCAGTACGAGGTCTTTTTTTAATTTAAGTTATCAATAGCATATTGTGCTTCTTCAGCAGTAAATTGTTCTCCATATTCTGAAACTAATTGATCATATATTGCATTTTTGGACATATTCATTGTATCTTGATAATCTTTAGCTTTAGCAAGTGCATTAGCATTCCAGTCGGCTTGAACATTATCTATTGCATATTGGGCTGCATCTGCTTCAAATTGTCCTCCATATTCAGAAGTAAGTTGATCATATATTCCTTGTTTAGACATGTGCATAATATTAGCATACGTATCAGCTTGATTTAAAGCATTTCTATATTCAGCTGGTATAGTTTCTTCAGCAGTTTGAGTATCTTCCTTTTCTTCTATTGTTTCTGTCACTTCATTCGTTTGTTGTTCTTCTTGGTTATTGTTATCCTTACTATCATCTGAAAGATTACTATTGTTTCCACCAGTTAATCCTCCAATTATACAGATAACTAGTACTATAATAACTACAATTGCCCATTTAGGCATTTTCTTTTTTTCTACTTCCATGATTTACACCTCCTTTACTGCAATAAAATTTATATTAAAAGCACCTATACTAGCATACTTTTAAACTTGTTTAATATTATTTAAAAGAAAGTCTATATATTTGTCTGCTTCATCTTCTGCATTTTCTATTGAAAAAGCATATAGTTCACTATTTCTATCAATATGATGAAGTTCTATATGAGCAAATTCGTGAAGGATAGTTTTTACTTTTTTTTCTTTTGAAATGTTCCAGTTTATTACTATTAGATAAATATCTTTATATTTATTAACAAAACCATATATTTTTTTTGGTAATTTTTTATAAATAATTCTTGCATTATTAATAATTAAATATTCTTCTTGGGTTAATTCTCCTCTTAATAATTCTATTAACACAATATCACTCCTTATTTTTATACGAATAGGATACTGCTATATTTTTATTAATTATCTAATTCCTTATCAATATCTTTGTGAATTGCATTAATAACTCCAAGAACTGCTTTTTTGTCTTCGTTTGATAATTCTTTAAGTTTTGAAAAAAGTATTCTATCTAATTCATTATTTTGCTTATCATTAGGTGGAAAAAAATCATTAATTGATACATTAAAATAGTCAGCTAGTTGAAATAAAAAATCTTGTTTAAATTGCCTAAGATTATTTTCGTAACGTGCTATTTGTTGTTGAGTAACACCTAAATCTTCAGCTAGTTCTTGTTGTGTTAAATTCTTAGAAAGTCTAAGAGATTTTAATTTATCAGCACAATATTTATTTACACTGTTACCCATATAAACTCTCCTTTCTGTAAATATCTTAACACTGTTTACTCCATAATGGAAGAAAAAAGTAAAAAAAAATACAAAAAAGTATTGACTATACTCCAAAATAGAGTTAATATTAAAATGTCATAAGACAGAATTGAGGTGAAATTATATGCAAAGTAAATTAATTATTCTAAGAAAAGAGCGAGATATTAAGCAACAAGAATTGGCAGATTTACTTAATATTAATGTTAAAACTTATAATTTTAAAGAAACTGGTAAAAGTCAGTTTACTATGAATGAAATGTTTAAAATATCTGATTTTTTTGGTAAATCAGTAGATGAAATTTTTTTACCAACAGTACTCCAAAATGGAGTTAGCGAAAAAGAATAAAATCTTAATAAATACTCACTACGTACTTATAAAAAATAAGTCGAATAAACTTTAATAGGAGGTATAAATATGAATTTACCTAACGACTTGGAACTAAGACTCTGGCAAGCCTTAGCAGAAATACTAACTGATAAATATGGTGTAGAAATTGTAGCTGAAATTGAAAATAGTAATGAATAAGGAAGGAGATTATGATATTAGATAAAAAAGAAAGATTAAAGCCGACCAGCAATTAATCTTCTGTTAAATAAATTAACAACTTTATTTTATCACAAAATGTCATAAATGTAAAAATATGAGAAAAGCAAGATTAATAAAATGGGTTAAATTAACATTATTAATATTATTTGGAATTATTATAGCAATTATTATTGTTAACTTAATACGTAATAGCTCTAGTTCTTTTGATAATTATGCTGCTATGTGTGACCAAGAAAAAGGATCATTGTGTACTTATTATGAAATTAGAAATTACATGATAAATAAATAATTCAGGAGGGCTAGTATGATACAAGATAGTTTTGTTTTTTATGATAGTTTTAGAAAAGCAGTAAAAAAGAAGAGTGATGATAAAAGGTTAGCATTTTATGAGGCAATAATTGATTATGCTTTGACTGGTATTGAGCCTGATTTAGATGAAGAATTAGAATCATTGTTTATAATGGCAAAACCACAATTAGATGCTAATACTAAGAGAAAGAAGAATGGTAAAAAGGGTGGGAGACCATCAAAAAAAGATAATGAAAACCTACCTAATAACCTTGAAGAAACTATAGTTTCAGAAGAAGAAAACTATAAAAAAACCAGTGGTTTTGAAAATAAAAACCATAGGTTAAAAAATAAAAAACCTAATGTAAATGTAAATGATAATGTAAATGTAAATGATAATGTAAATGTAAATGATAATGTAAATGTATTAGAATTTGCAGAAAAAGAATTCGGAAGAACATTATCATCATCTGAAGTGGAATTTATTAATTCATGGGAATATGATCCTGAAATCATAAAACTGGCTATTAAAGAAACAGTTCTTAATCAAGTTTATAATGTTAAATATACTGATAAAATTCTTTATGAGTGGGAGAAAGCTAATTTAAAAGATGTTAATTCTATTAAAAAGCACTTAAAGAAACGTAAAGAACAACAAAGTGAAGCTAATGAAGGATATCATTATCGGAGGCTAGAATAATGCTAGATTTAGAAGATGAAGTAATAGGTTGCTTGATATTACATCCTGAAAATATTGCAAAATTAGTTATTCCAGATGACTGTTTTAAAAATCAAGAAAATAGATTTATAGTTAAGCTTTTAAAGCAACAGTATCAAGATATTAGAAACATAGATTTAATAGCTTTAGGAGAGAAATATAAGCATTTATTTAATCAGAGATTTAATCAAGAAGTAATAATTACCAAAATGGTTAATATTATGACTAATTCACTTGGCAATAGTTTTGACTATTATCAAGAATTACTATTTGAAAGATATGTAAATGATTTAATTTTAACTGCTATTGATAAGTTTAAAAATAATCAAATATCTCAAGAAGAATTATTAACATCTATTCATAA
>CALVKV010000099.1 GCA_944333305.1 uncultured Bacilli bacterium | reverse complement strand
ATGAAAAAAATAGTGCTTAACACACTATATTTTCATGATGTTTTACAATTTTCTCAAATTAAGCTGTGAATAGTAACCAATTTCTCTTTTCATTTCATATGTATTTGTAGTAAAATTATTCATGGAAACAACCTCCTTATTTTTTGTTTAGTAATGATTTATTTTACCAATTAAATTATAACAAAAATTGGAAGTTATTTCCTTATTTTATGCTTAAAAAAGTGAAACTGTGGATAACACATTTTCACTTTTTCTTTGTCAAGTTTTATTTTTACCTAAACTCAAAAAAGTAGTTACTATTAATATTACACACCAACCATTTCATAACCTAATTTTTCATAGGTATTCTTTCTTTTTAAAAACATTTTTATTGTCTTAGCAAAGTTATCATCAAAATAATCATATATTAATATCTCTTTTTCATTTTCATTTTCCCTTTTTTTACTAAACTTTAATATCTACTTGTAATTCCAAAGTAATCTTCAACAGTAATCCAATTACCATTGTTATATAATTTTTCTGCCAATTCAACACCAACATATCTAAAATGCCAAGGTTCATATTGATATCCAGTTTCATCACTTTTCCCATTTGGATATCTTAGAATAAAACCATATTTATAACAATTATCATTTAACCATTTTCCTTCTTCAGTATTAGCAAAAGAATCATTAATAGTATTTACATCAAAAGCTAATCCTGATTGATGTTCTGAATGACCTGCTCTAGCTGAATATGTATCGGCTGCAACAACACCATCTCTATTTACATAACTATTATATAAATTTTTTTGATAACTATATGATCTAAAACCACTCGATATGTATATATTTAAACCATCTATCTTAGCTGCTGCTTGCATTTTATTGAAAGCCTCTGTTGTAGCATTTGTTAAACCATTTCCATAACTTGATGGTAACGTGTATGTCTTATTAACAACAAGATAACCCTCAATATAAGTAACTCCATTTTTAGTTACTCCTTTAAATCCTTTAGAAGTTGTAAAAGGAGTTGTGCCTTGGTTGTCGTTTGAAGTTACTTGTTTTTCAACATTTTTTTCCTTAATATGCAAAATAAATTCTTCTTTTGTTTTATTACCGCTAGTATCTTCTGCTATATAATATAATTTATAATCACCAGATTTATTAATATCATATTCACCTTCTACTTGTGGAGTTATATTTTCTTTAGAATTATCTTCAACCATAACATCTTTTAATAAATCAATTTCTTCTCCCATTTCACTCTCAAGCTCATTTTTAAATATGATTTTAGGAGCTTCTTTATCTACAACATTAACTATATATTTATATTTAACTCTTTTTTTGAAAAAATTCTCCACTTGAAAAGTAACTTCTACTTTACCAAGCTTAGTTGTATTAACTAATTCTCTTTTTGTTATAATTTTACCGTTTTTTATATTCTTTATAGCATCAAGATTATATAATTTTTCATTAACATCAACTTCTATATTATTCTCATATTCTAAAACTAATCTTTTAGAATTAAGATATATTCCACCAATAATTAATATCACTACAACTAATACAGATATAACAATAATTATTTTTACTTTTTTCTTCATTCATATACCACCTTTAGTTTCCTGTAATTATATTACCTTTAGATTTTCTTACTAACAAAATTAACTCATAAATATTCTTTTGTTCTTATTTATCTACATTTCAACAAATTACTATTAGTTGTTTAGATAATTATACCATTAAACATAAAATAAAAATAGTAGATTACAACCTACTACTTATTTTTTAGTATAACAGTGAGTTTATTTATCTATTCTTATTGACCTTTTATATGGCATCTTCCCATCAGTAAGTCCAGTTAAATAATCAATACTAGTATTAAAATATATTGCTAAATTAATTAAATACAAACAAAAAGCGACGGACATAAGTCCGTCTTCAGGGGGCCTTTATATACAATTCAGTTTTATTTTATTACAATCAGTTCGTAATATTTTGCAATATAGTTGGAATAATTTGCAATAAATCTATATACTGAAGAGAGCATTCCCGAGTTTTTCGTGATAATTATCAATAAACATATAAAATTTGTATCTAAAGTATCTAATTTGTATTTAATTCAATTCATAATTCTAAGCATTTATAAGGCTTTAACATAAGTTTTTACTCTCTTCAGCGAGAAGTTGATAATAAAAAAGAATTAGATTATTCATCTAAGTCATAATTCCATATTCCAAGTTTTCCTTTAGCATCAATCATATCTAGTAAAGGAGTAATATTTTCCAATATCCATGCATATCTACCAACAGTATATTCACCACATATAAATTGTTGATTTTCATTTTCCTTAATATTATCTATATATTCTTGCGTCATTTCAATACAATCAACTAAATTACATTTGCATATAATTTTTCCATAATGCATTTTGTCATCGGAAATCAAGTCAATTAGTTTCTCTCTACCATCTATAGAATTTCCAATTAGTTTCTTACTTGCATGAATATAAATTTCCCCTCTGTAATTTGTTTTCCAACTTCTCGTCTCTATATACTTCTTTTTATTCAATATTAATGTCGCAAAAGGTTCTTTTAAACTCAAAACTTTAACCATTGAATTCACCTCTTATAAATTATATCACATTTTTTTTATGATAAATAAGCAATAAAAACAAATTAAATATGTTATAATAGAAATGCAGGAGGTAGATATAATGAGCAAACTAGAATTAAACAATATTTATGACATTGATTGTATACAAGGAATGAAAAAACTAAAACCAGAATCAATTGATTTAATCATTGCCGATCCACCTTATTTTAAAGTAATAAATGAAAAATGGGATTATATATGGAAAACAGAAGATGACTACATTAAATGGTCAAAAAAATGGTTCAAGGAAGCTTTTAGAGTTTTAAGAAAAGGAGGAACCTTTTATTTGTTTGGTTATTTTAGAATGCTTGCACTACTCGTTCCACATTTGCAAAAAATAGGATTTGAAGTAAGACAGGAAATAATAGTTGATAAAGGAATGCAAGCTATTTCTGGAAGAGCTACAAAAAATTATAAAATGTTTCCGAATACTACAGAAAGCATATTATTTTTAGTAAAAGATAATAAACCTTACGTTAAAGAAACACTAAAAAATAGACAAAAAGAACTTGGCTTAAAAGCATATGAAATAAATGAATATTTAGGTGTTAAATCAAATGGTGGAGGAATGTGGAGTATATATACGGGTAATAATATTTGCAAGCAATTCCCAACTGAAGATTCATGGAACAAGTTAATGGAAATATTAAAATTAGATATTAATTATAATAAAATTGCAATTACATTCCATCCAACAATGAAAATTACAGGAGTTTGGACAGATATTAATTTTTATGAAGAAAAAAGAATACATCCAACACAAAAGCCTTTAAAACTAATAGAAAGATTAATATATACAAGTAGTAATGAAGGTGATACTATTTTAGATCCATTTATGGGAAGTGGTGCTACAGCTGTTGGAGCAAAAAAAATGAATAGAAATTTTATTGGTTTTGAAATAGATCAAGACTATTTAAAAAAGGCTAATGAAAGAATATCAAAAAAAGAAGAAGATTTAATTTAAATCCTCTTTTTTTATTATATTAAAATAATTATCAGGAATATTATCCTTAAATTTTTTTATTAAAGGAATATATATGCTATTTGCAAATTCGTCAACAAAATTTTCATATTCATCATCGTGTTCAACTAACCATTTATCTATTTTATTTAATAAATCGTTCTTCTCTAATACAGTATATTCAATGCCAAATTTTGTCATTACATCTATTAAGCTATCTATGTTAATAGTAGTGGCATTAACAAAATCATGAAATTTTACTCTATCTGCTTTAGGATTTTCAGGCATAAATAACTTTGTATCAATGCTATTATCTTCCTTAATTATTGATTCATAAATTTTTACAGGTCTAGTTAAAGCAAATTTGAACTGATGTGGCCACATATTAAAAGGTGCTTTACTAGAAGAATTTTCACGAATATTAAAATAATAATCTAACATACATAAAGCAAAACCATTACATTTAGAATCTACTTCCCAAATATCTATTACAATATCATTTATATTCACTTTATCAAATTCAAACAAAACAAAATAATAGTTCAGTGGTTCTATCATTTTCTCTAAATCATCATATTTTTTTATTGTTAATAACCATTTTGAATCATCATTTCGTTTTATATTTTCTGATTCACATACAGAACATTTTGTTTCTACTGCAGATACAACATTATTACAATTATTACATTTTCCCAACTGGTCTACTCTATAGCAAGTTTTTATTTCACCATATTCAGTATTAGAAATAATTAAATCATATCCCCTAGCTCCAGATTTACCACCAGAAAATCCAGTAACTATACTTACCAAATGTTGTCCAATATATCCCATTTTCGCCTGTGGTGTTTGCTTTGTGATATCAGACCAATAATTTACTTTTCTTCTTAAATCTAAATATAAATCATTAATAAGCTTATTTGCTAATTCTATTTTTTCATTATCCATAAGTACAACTCCAATCATTTATATTATAACATAATTTTTTAATATTTTATCTGTAACACTTAAACCAAAACCACCTCAAGAGAGCAAAACATCTGTAAACACAGATAAAATAAGGCTTTTCATCATTTTAAGATTTGTATCTAGTGTATCTAATTCGTATCTAATTTGTATCTAATACAATACAGTTGTAAGTATCAAATCTCCGCAAATCCTTATAAACACTGGGCAAAACAAAAAATGCTAGGACTTTCGTCCTAGCTTCAGGGGGTTCGGTTGAATATAAATCCACACTTAGATAGTGGACTATATCACCATGATAAGCAAAATACTTATCA
>CALVKV010000098.1 GCA_944333305.1 uncultured Bacilli bacterium | reverse complement strand
AGATTACATGTCTTTTTTGTTAAATAAAATAGTGGTAGTGATTTTCCTCACCAACACTATTTATAATACAACCATTAAATTAATATTCTTTTTTCCTTTTTTATGTTATAATTATAATGGAGTAAAGAAAGGTAGGTATGGAAACTATGAATAAAAATAATGAAAAAGATTTTTTTGATAGCCCTAGTATGGTTACCTTTATATTGATAGGATTATTAGTGGTACTTATAATTTTATCTCAGTCTTTTGCTATTCAAAGTCATATGGCGGCTTCTGATATCTTTAGGTCTATTATTAATCATAATAGTATTTATTTAATTAGTTTAATATATTTTATTTTAATTAGAATTAAGTTTGGTAAGAAATATTTTGATTATTTAAATTTAATTATGTTTATATTTTATTTGCTTACTACTTTTGCTAGTTTATTTACAATTTTTCAATCTTTTGGGTTTAGTTCTATTTTAAGTTTGGCATTTAATGTTTTAATTACACTTTATTTTGGTTATTCTTTCTTTACTAGTACAGTTATAGGTAAAGATTTAAAATTATCTGATAGTCCTTTGGCAGAGATTAATAATGGTCAATATTATTATTTATTAATCGGTATAATTGCTATTAGTTTGATTGTATCTTTGTTGTCTGTTAATAGTTTTGAAGATGTAGTTGTTTATTTGTTAGAGGCAATTTATCAATTTATGTTTGTTAGATATATTTATTTATATAAAGAGTATATTGAGAGAAAAGAAGAAAGTAATAATATTTCTAAAGATAAAGATGAATCTAAAGAAGAAAATATTACAAAAGTAGAAGAGGAGAAAGAAACAAAAAAAGATGATGATACTACTTTAAAGCCTAAAGAAGTAAAAAGAAGAGGAAGACCTAAAAAAAATAAAGATGAGGAGGCTTTGAAATGAAAGATTTATTTGATGAGATTGATGAAGAAAGACAAGATTTACCTAAATTAAAAAAAATAAGTAATGAAGTACAGAAAAAAAGAAATTATAATTTTTATCAACAGTTAGCAGTATGCTTGTTTATATTTTTATTTATTACAGGTGTTATTATTGGGAATTTATTTCCAGCTTGTAGTGAAACATCTGAGCTTTTTGCAACTTGTACAAAAACAGAATATAATTTATCTTTAACTTTGCTATTTTGGCTTGGTAGTTTTGTATTTTGTAGTATAATTTATGGTCTTGGTGAAGTAATTAGATTACTTAATATAATTGCTAGTAATACTAGTAGAAAGTAGGGTTTTATTATGAGTGAGAGAACAATTAGTAATTTTAAAGCTAAGGAGAAAGTAACAGAGTTAGGCTATAAGACAAGTTCATTAAAAAAAATTAGAATGGCTGGGGTTCTTTTGATTTTATCGGGGGCTATTTCTTTAGGTGGTAAAGCTGTACTTGGTGGTTCTGATAGTGTGGGTAGTCCAACACCTACTGTGGAGCAAACTGATGTTGTTAATATTAATATAGATGATTTAAAAACTTTAGATGTTGTTTTTGTTAATGATGGTATTGATGATGCTAAAATGAGTAATATTACAGGTTTTTTTCAAAAAAATGGTTTGAATTATGAGGTTAAGACTACTGACGAACTAAAAAATTATCCCATGGCTGGGGATGAAATTATAATGGCTTTTACAAATTATCAAGGTGATAAGTATAAAGTTATTACTAATCGTGATTCTGAAAATAAAGAAGCAGATTTATTAGCTGCAGTTTCTTTTACTAATTTAGGTAATAATGTTGTATTACAAGATGGTGTTTATGATGTTAATATTCCTAGTCCTACTTTAATACCATCAAATCTTGAGAATATTGTGGCAGGAAAGGATATTGCTAATGTTACGTTTGCTATACCAGAGGAACGTGAGATAGATGAGGCGTTTTCTAATGGTATTTTAAAATCTATAGCATATTATAGTGAGTTATCAAAAAAATTAAGTAATGATGATAAATCTTTACTTAGAGCAAGTAATTCTGATGATTATAAGACTATTTTGGATAATATAGGAAGTTATGCTGACAGTAATTATGATGTAGATTATAATTCTGTATATGTTAATAGTACTCTTGCTAATTATTTTGAAAATTCTAAAATTAATATAACAGGAATTGAAGCTGATTATACCTTTAAGTAAATATGATAAAAGACTTAGTAAAATTATATATATTTTGCTAAGTCTTATTTTTTTCGAAAGAATAAAGTTGAATTTATTTAATATTGGTAAAACTAATGATTGTTAGTTTTCATTTGTTATTTCTTCATTTGCTGTAGAATCCTCGTTGCTTTCTTCTTGGGATTCGTTGATGTTAGTTGTATTATCATTAGTATGGTTGCTATTTCTTGCTACTGTTATAGTTAAATTTTCAGTATTTTCTATTTTTTTGTTAGCTTTAATACTTTGGCTTATAACAATGTTATCATCTTCATCGTTAGTTTCTTTGTATTCTATTCTGTAAGAAATACCACTTTCATTTAATATGATTGTAGCTTCTTCTAGACTCATACCTGTAATATTAGGAACAATGACATGATTATCTAGGACTCCTACAGTTAAAGTAATAACTGCATTTTCATGAGTTTTAGAACCTGCTTTTTTGCTTTGTTCTATAACAATACCAACTTCATCTTGATTAGTTGTTTTTTCTTCTTTCATTTCATAACTTAAATTGGCTGTGTCAAGTACTCTAGTTGCTTCTTCATAAGAATATCCTATGACATTAGGTACTTCTATATTGTTTTCTGAATAGTAATTATATCCTAGAACACTGGCAACTATTAGTAATCCTATAGATAAAAGAATAAAGAATAAAAGAAGTATTTTAGTAAAGATGCTAGACTTTGATTTATCATTAGTTTGTTTATATTTTGAAGTCTTTACTTTTTCTTTTTTTACTTTAGTTTTATTTTTTGTTTTTGTTTTATATTTTACTTTGTCTTTCTTTTTACTTTCTTTTTTATTATTTTGTTTGTTATTTTCTTCTAGAAAATAGTAACCGCAGTTTATACAGAATTTGGCATCATCAGTGTTTTCTGTTTTACAATTTGGGCATATAATCATTTATTTCACCTCATCAATATTATACATCTATAATGTATTTCTTTCAAATGTGCAATTAATATTAGGAGATGATTACTTTGAAAGTATTAATTTTAAATGGTAGTCCTAGATTACATGGCTGTACGGCTAGAGCATTGGAAGAAGTTAGTAAAACTCTTAATGAAGAAGGAATAGAAACGGAAACTATTGTTGTTGGTAATAAGGATATTAGAGGGTGTATAGCTTGTCATACTTGCTCTAAAAGTGGTAGGTGTGTTTTTGATGATATTGTTAATGATATTGCTTTAAAGTTTTAAAAAGCCGATGGTATTATTGTTGGCAGTCCAGTTTATTTTGCTGGCAGTAATGGTACAGTCTTGTCTTTATTAGATAGGTTATTCTATAGTACACATTTTGATAAGACTATGAAAGTAGGTGCTGCTGTTTTATCTTCAGGAAGAGCAGGCTCTACATCTGTAATGGATGAGATTAACAAATATTTTACTATTTCTAATATGCCTATTGTCTCTAGTAGTTACTTTAATGAAGTTCATGGTTATAATGCTAGTGATGTTGAAAAAGATAAAGAAGGTCTAGAGACGATGAGAAATTTAGGTAGAAATATGGCTTTTATGATTAAAACGATTAAGTTAGGTAAAGAAAAATATGGGCTACCTAAAATAGAAAGACATGAATTTACTAGTTTTAGTGATGGACTTTAAACTTATTTGACAATAAGGTATCTATATGTTATCATTAGAACACTTAAAAAGGAGTGTGAGATGTATGAGCCTTTTAGGTGCTAGTGTAAATAAAAATTATTTATTATATAGTTTTACAGTAGTATTTTAAAAGATGTTTCATACTTTAATATAATATTAAAAAACTACTTTACGGTAGTTTTTTTATGGAGAGGAGTGTTTGTTCAATGAAAAAATTAAAACATTTTAAAATATTTTGGGACTATATTAAAGATGATAAGTTGAGACTTGTTCTTTATATTATTTTAGTAGCTTTATCATATTTGCCAGCTTTAATATCAGTGTATTTTTGGGGTGTTGCTGTTGAAGCTTTAACCGCTAAGGATTTGAATACCTTTGTATTTTATCTAGCTTTATATGAAGGAATTTACATTATCTTCTACACTTTTTTACAGATACCAAGAGACTACTTATATACCTATTTTGAGATTAAGTTTACAAAAAATGTAAGTAAAGACTTGTATAGAAAGATAGATAAATTACCTGCTATTGCATTTGAAGAGATAGGTGTAGGAGAATTTATAAATAGGTTATATACTGATCCTGATAGAGTAATGGAATTATTATCTAAAATGGTTAGACTTATTTGTAAGGCAGTAGTTGTAATTATAGTTATTGTTATTGCGATAAGAATATCAATTGTCTTATTTATAGAAATTTTATTACTTGCAGTTATTATGGGATTTATTTCCATAAAGTTTTTTCCTAGAATTAAGAAAAGTCAGGAGAAAATAAAAAAAGAAAGTGATTCTTATGTAAAAGTTGCAACAGAAAATATTACAGGAATTAGAGAGATTAAGTCACTTGGTATTACTAGAATAATAGAAAGTAATGTTTCTAAAGTTATTGATAAGTTATTTTCTCATACTGCTAAAGTTAGAAGATATGAAAGATGGTATTATGGATTTAACAATTTAGCTTATTTCTTGATTCAGTTTTTAATACTATTTACAACTGGTAAGTGTTATTTAGATGGTGTTATTAGTCTTTCTGTTTTCTTAATGATGGAGTCTTATATATGGAGAATTGATGAAGTAGTTGAGAGTATTAGTGACTTTGGAGTTAGTTTTAATAAAGTAAC
>CALVKV010000097.1 GCA_944333305.1 uncultured Bacilli bacterium | reverse complement strand
GCCCAACTATAACCAATTACACCTGCACCAACGCAAGCGACTTTCTTAATATCTTTTGCTTCCATATTTTACCTCCATCTTAATTGTAGGTTTTATATTAAAAGAAAGCAAGTTAATAAGATCGATTTTATGTTAAGTTATGTCTATTTAAATAAAATAAGAAAGATAAAATTTTTATATAGTAGATTTCAGATGAAATCGATAACTTGTTAGATAAAAATAAAAAGCAGCACTATTGCTGCTTATAATTCTAAATGGCAGGGGCGGAGAGAATCGAACTCCCATCAAAAGTTTTGGAGACTCCTATGCTACCATTATACCACGCCCCTATGGGTTCTTACTAGAACATATTAATTATAGCATAAGTTCTTTTATTTTGACAATATTTTTTAATGAAGTGGTGGACAAACATTAGGATCTGGTGCATAAAAACAGTGATTTTTAAATCTTCCTGCTAAGGCTTGGTCATACCAAGTACTAATACAATTATTATTTCTTCCAGGAGCATAGAACCATAAAGCATTAGTAGCAGGATAGTAGTATTCTCCTTTTAAAGTTCTTTCGGCTAATTCTCTTTCTTTTATAGTTGAACCTGATGTGAATTGTGGACTGTTGATACCAGCGAAACCTCCTGGATTTTGAAATACCATTTTGGTAATTGTATTTATATTTCTAAATGTATAACAGTTAGCAAGGACTCTGTTAACTCCTACATTACCGACCATAAGCATACCATAATCTCCTTCGCCTACTGCTTCTGCTCGCATTAATCTTGCTAGTAAATCTAATTCTTTACTTGTATATTGAACTAATTGAGACATATAATCACCTAATATACTTTATGTTTTTTATTATAAATTGTTCTACTAAGTAGTATAAAACTGTGATAAAATTAAAGTAGAGGTGAAATTCGTGAAAAAGAAAAGAAAAAGAAGAGTTGTAATTACTATATTTATTATTTTACTATTGGCTTTAGCAGGAGGAGCTTACTATTATTTTATTTATCTTGGTAATGATGTGCCTTTAGTAGAAAAAAAGGAAGAGTTAAAGGTTTATGATGTTAATAGTAATAAACGTCCTATTGCTGTTATGATTGATAACAATGTAGATAATGATGAACAAGTAGGATTACAAGATGCATATTTAACTTATGAGATTATTGTTGAAGGTGGCTTAACTAGAATGATGGCTCTTTATAAAGATGTAGATACTAGTGTAATTGGGCCAGTTAGAAGTAGTAGACATTACTTTTTGGATTATGCACTTGAAAGTGATGCTATATATGCTCATTATGGATGGAGTACATATGCAGAGAATGACATTAAAGCTTTAGGTGTTGATAATATTAATGGCCTTTATGATGATGCATTTTATAGAGATAGTAATATAGCTGCTCCTCATAATGTTTTTACTAGTATTGATAATTTATATTTAAAAGCTGAAGAGTTAGGTTATGATACTACATCTAACAATTATGAAAATTTAAATTATGTTAGTAAAAAGGTAGATTTAGAGAAAACTGATAATTCATTAAACTGTGATGGTGAGAATTGTAGTTTAGAAGGTACTTCTTTAACTAGTATTGAGATTCCTTATTCTAATAGTGAAGTTAGAAGTTATACTTATGATAGTGATAATGGTTATTACCTTCGTTATATGAATGGTATTCCTCATACTGATAGAGATAGTAAAGAACAATATCATTATAAAAATATAATTATTATGAAAGTAGATAATAGTACTCTTGATGATTATGGTAGACAAGATTTAGATACTGTAGGTACGGGAGTTGGCTATTACATTACTAATGGATATATGATGCCTATTACTTGGGAGAAAGATTCTAGAAGTGGTAAGACTTATTATTCTTATAGTAATGGCGATGAAATAGAGGTTAGTGATGGTAATACTTTTATACAAATTATGCCTAGTGATAGAGAGATTACAATTAATTAATTGTAGTCTTTTTTGTCAAGTTTTAGAAACTTTTTCTTTAAAGTTTAATTATTCTTTATAATATGCTAAAATTTAGTTGGGTGGTAGTCGTGAGAAAACCAAAGTCTTTAGGAGAAGTTAGAATTAAACCTAAGAATAATAAAAAGAAGATAATTATAATTACAGTTATTAGTGTTTTGGGGCTTTTGTTATTAACAGGACTTTTTTACTTTTTATTGTCTATGAATGATGATTCTAAGAAAAAGGAAGATGTGAAAATCGATGATGCAACGACAGTAGAGAAAAAAGATTTAACTGTTTATGATGTTAATAGTAATAGACGGCCTATCGCTATTATGATTGATAATAATGCAGGTAATAATGCTCATGTAGGGCTACAAGATGCTTATTTAACATATGAAATTATTGTTGAAGGTGGACTAACTCGAATAATGGCTATTTTTAAAGATGTTAATACTAGTGTTATTGGACCAGTTCGTAGTAGTAGACATTACTTTTTAGATTATGCTTTGGAAAGTGATGCTATTTATGCTCATTATGGATGGAGTACATATGCAGAGAATGATATTAGAAGTTTAGGTGTTAATAATATAAATGGTCTTTATGATAATGGTTATTATCGTAATTACAATATTGCAGCACCTCATAATGTTTTTACGAGTATAGAAGATTTATATAATGTTGCAGGAAGTAAAGGTTATAGTACTACTAGTGATAATTATAGTCTTTTGAATTATACTCCTGATGATGTTAATTTTAATGCTACAAGTGACTTGTTAACTGCCAATAATATCAGTATGACTTATTCTTATAGTCAGGTTAGAAGTTATACTTATGATTCTACTAATAGATATTATTTACGTTATATGAATAATAGTCCGCATACTGATAGAGATAGTGGGGTACAATATCATTATAAGAATATAATTATTATGAAAGTTAATAATAGTACACTTGATAGTTATGGTAGACAAGATTTAGATACTGTAGGTAATGGGGAAGGATATTACATTACTAATGGTTATGCTATACCTATTACTTGGAGTAGAGATTCTAGAAGTGGTAAAACTCATTATTATTATGGTGGTAATGAGTTAGTTGTTAGTGATGGTAATACAATGATACAAGTAGTACCATTAAATAGTAGTATTTCAATTAATTAAGGGGGACCTATGAAGAAGTTTAGTAAACATAGAAACGATATTATAAACGTTTTAACTTTAATTATTATTAGTTTAGTTATTATTTTGATACTTGTTAATTTTACTAATTTTTTTGGTTCAAAAGTTGATTGGCTTAGTCAACATATTGTGTTTCCTGATTATTTAAGAAAATTATTCTATGATACAGGAGAAATATTCCCCAACTTTGCTTTTAATCTTGGAGGGGGACAAAATATCTATAATATATCTTATTATGGGCTTTTTAATCCGATTATTTTAATTTCTTATTTATTACCTTTTGTATCTATGATTACTTATATACAGTTTAGTATGATTATTTGCTTAATAGTAAGTATTGCTTTAATGTATTATTTCTTGAGAAGAAGATTTGATTCAAAGATATGTTTTGTTAGTACTTTACTATTTTTAACGGCAGGATGTTTGATTTTCCATTTTCATCGTCATATTATGTTTGTAGATTATATGCCCTTTTTACTTATGGCTTTAATAGGTGTTGATAAATATTTTGATAAAAAGAAAATTTCTCTTTTAGTTATATCTATTGTTTTAATGATTTTAACTAGTTATTACTTTAGTGTTGTAGGGCTTTTGACAGTTTTACTTTATGGTATTTTTAGATATATAGAAAATAAAAAAGATGAAAAAATTACTGTTAAAGATTTCTTTAAAGAAGGTTTTAAGTTTATTTTTATAATGTTAATACCTGTATTAATTTCTGCAGTTTTATTACTTCCTACAGCAGTGGCTTTATTTGGAGGTAGAACTGCTACTAACAAGAATATTTCTTTGTTAAGTTTATTTATTCCTAATTTTGATATTTCTAATACGCTTTATTCAACATATTCTCTTGGAGTTAGTGCTATCTTTATAATTGCTTTAATATATGGAATTGTTACTAAGAAAAAAGAAGTTAGAGTTATTAGTATAATCTTTAGTATTTTGTTAATTTTTCCTATCTTTGACTATATATTTAATGGTGGAATGTATTTAAATGGCAAAGCATTTATACCACTGTTACCACTTGCAATTCTTTTAATGGGTTATTTTCTTAAGAATGTTTTTGATAATAAAAAGAAGTTAAAAATAAGTATAGTCATTTCTTTATTGATTGCAGTTATTAATTTGATTATTTATTTTTATAAAGATGAGTCTTTATGTTTGTTATTTTTTGTTGATATGCTCATTTTAATTATTTTATTATTAGTAAGTTATAAAGTTAAAAAGAAAATGATTATCTATGTCTATCTTGGTATTATTTCAATTATCTTAGTGATTCCTACTAACTTTAGTGAAATTTTTGTAACTAATGAGTTTTATGATAGTTTAAATTATGAAGAGACTAGTGATAAAGTAAAGCATGTATTAGATAATGATAATAGTTTTTATAGAATGAGTGATCAAAGTGTTAAGTTAGATAAATCTAATTATATTTATGATATTGACTATTATACGGGTAGTATTTACTCTTCTTTATCTAATTCTTATTATAAAGATTTTTATAACAATTTAATTAATAATGAATTTATTTATAGAAGTTATGGAATGCTTACAGGTAATAATAATATTTTATATAACTTTTATATGGGTAATAAGTATTTACTTAATAGTAGTAATAATATGTTAGGTTATGAGAAAATAGATGATGGTATTTATAGAAATGAAGATGTTTTACCTGTTGGTTATAGTACTAGTAAGATAATGAGTTTAGATGAGTATAATAGTTTATCTTATTTTGAGAAGTTAGATGCTTATTTGAATTATGCTATTGTTGAT
>CALVKV010000096.1 GCA_944333305.1 uncultured Bacilli bacterium | reverse complement strand
TAAAATTAAAGAGAATAAAAGGATGGGTGAAGATTATGTATCCACTAGGTAAACAGTTTGAAATCGATGTTAGTAAAGCTAAGAGTGATGAGAAATGTATTTATAAAGGTAATCATTATCGCATTACTGTTTTATCTGAAAGATTAGTTAGACTTGAGTATAGTCCTAGTGGCGTTTTTGTTGATGTTCCAAGTCAATTTGTTATGAATCGTTCTTTTAGGTTTCCTGAATATCAAACTAAACAAGATGCTAAGTTTTTAGAGATTACTACTAAGTATTTTCGTCTTACTTATGTTAAAGAAGCTCATTTTGCTGGTACTAAAGTAGATCCAATGAAAAATTTAAAAATAACTTTGTTTATGGGTGGACATGAAAATGATAGAGATTGGTATTATGGTCATCCTGAAGTTCGTAATCTTGGCGGTAATATGATTAGTGAGGATGTAAATACTCCTAAAACTTTAAAACGTGGGCTTTATTCTCTTGAAGGATTTGCAAGTATTGATGATAGTAATAGCCTTTTGTTTAGCTCCGATGGAACATTGTATGAAAGAGAGAAAGGTAGTCTTGATATTTATGTTTTTATGTATAAAGATGATTTTGATCTTGCTATGAAAGATTATTTTCATTTAACAGGTAATCCTGAACTTATTCCTCGTTATGCTTTAGGTAATTGGTGGAGTCGTAATATTACTTATGATGAGAATAGTCTTAAAGAGTTAGTAACTGATTTTGAAAGACGTAATGTACCTTTGGCAGTATTTCTTTTAGATAAGGATTGGCATTATCGTGATGTTGGAAAAAATAAAGATTTGCATACTGGGTTTACTTTTAATAAAGAGCTATTTCCTAATCCAAGTGAAATATCTAAATTTTTACATAGTCATAATATAAGATTTGGACTTGAGATAGATCCTGCTCAAGGTATATATCCTCATGAGACTTATTATGCTCAAGCTTGTTCTTATCTTGGTATTAATGGTGACAAAATAATTGTTTTTGATCCTTTAAATCCTAAATTATTAGATGTGTATTTTAAACTTTTCTTACATCCTTTGGAAGCTTTAGGAGTAGACTTTTTCTGGCATGATTATAAAGGGGATAATAATGCTTTAAAGTTACTTGCTTATAATCATTTCAATTATAAAGATATTGGTAGAAATCCTGCTAAGAGGAGTATTATGTTAAGCCGTAGTGGTATATATGCTGTTCATCGTTATCCTATTCTTTATGCTGGTAATACAGAAGTATCTTGGGAAGGATTAAAAGAAATATCTTCTAGTATGATGGCTGCTGCTAATATAGGCGTTTCTTTTTGGAGTCATGATGTTGGAGGTAATCATGGTGGTATTGAAGAGAGTGAACTTTATATTAGATATGTAGAGCTTGGTACTTTTAGTTCAATTCTTAGATTCCATGCAGCGAGGGGGCATTATTATAAAAGAGAGCCTTGGCGTTGGGATATTAAAACGGAAACTATTGTCAATGATTATTTAAGGCTTAGACATAGATTAATTCCTTATTTATATACTGAGAGTTATAACTATTATAAGAATGCTAAGATGTTGATAGAGCCTTTCTACTATAAATACAAATGGGTAATAGATGATAATAATTATAGATATCAATATTTTTTAGGTAGTGAATTACTTGTTTGTCCTATTTTAACTAGAAAAGATACAGTTATGAATAGAACTATTCATAGATTTTATATACCTGAAGGTGTTTGGTATGATTTTAAAACTGGTAAAAAGTTTCCTGGTAATAAGAAGTATGTATCGTTCTATAAAGAAGAAGATTATCCTGTTTTTGCAAAAGCTGGTTCTGTTATACCTCTTTCAAATAGAAGTGATGTTAATAATGTAGGACTTCCTTTGGATATGGAGATTCATATTTTCCCTGGAGTTTCTAATACTTATACACTCTATGAAGATGATGGACTTACTTCTTTGTATAAAGAAGGATATTATTTGAAAACTGATATTGATTATAACTATATGCAGAATAATTATACGGTTATTATTAGATCAGTTGAAGGAAAAAGTGGTATTGTTCCAATGAGACGTAATTATAAATTTAGATTTAGAAATACTAAGATGGCTAATGATGTTACTGCCCATTATAATGATCAACAAATTAAGATTGAAGCGATGTATATAGAAGAGAATGATTTTGTAGTTGAAGTTAATAATGTTAATACAATTGGTCAGTTAACTATAAATTGTAAAGGTAAAGATATTGAAATAGATGCTGTTAGACTTATTAATGAAGATATTGATAGTATCTTGATGGATTTACAAATTAGTACTTATCTAAAAGAGAAGCTTGCTGATATTGCGTTTGGCTCTCTGCCTATTAAAAAGAAGAGGATTGCTATTAGGAAACTTAGAAAAGATGGTTTATCTAAGGAGCATATGAAATTATTCTTAAAACTTATGGAATATATAGAAACAGTATAATATAGTATAAAAATTCACTTCATTGTTGATGTGAATTTTTACTTTTTTAGATTGGTAAAAACTAGTATTCTTTGTTTTTCTATGATAAAATACATTTGAAGGACGGTGGTTTAGTTGAAGGCAATGGTTACGGGGGCAAGCAGTGGTATAGGAAGAGATATTGCTATTAATCTTGCTAAACGTGGGTTTGATTTAATACTTGTTGGTAGAGATAAAGAAGCTTTAGAAGAAGTTAAGGGTACTATTAATAATAAAGTTAAAGTTAAAATAATAGTTGTTGATCTTTCTAATTTACAAAAGGTTAAAGAACTTTATGTTCTAACTAAGAATGATGATATTGATTTACTTGTTAATAATGCTGGGTTTGGCGTGTTTGGAGAGTTTATAAGTACTGATATAAATGCTGAACTTAATATGCTTGATGTTAATATTAGGGCAGTTCATATGCTTACTAAGTTTTATTTAAAAGATATGGTTAAGAAAGATAAGGGAATTATTCTTAATGTTGCAAGTTCTGCTTCATTTATGGCAGGGCCTTTACTTAGTAGTTATTATGCTTCTAAAAGTTATGTTTATCGTCTTAGTTTAGCACTTAATGAAGAATTAAGAAGAAGAAAAAGTAAAGTCCAAATTTCTGTCCTTTGTCCTGGGCCTGTTGATACTAAATTTAATGATAGAGCTGGAGTTAGTTTTAGCGTGAAAGCTCTTAGTAGTAGTTATGTAGCGGAATATGCGTTAACTGAATTATTTTCAGGTAAAACAGTTATTATTCCAGGCTTTAAAATGAAGTTAGTAAAGTTTGGAGTAAGATTTTTACCGGATAAGTTTGTAGCAAAACTTGCTTATAATATTCAAAAAAAGAAGGTAAAATGATATGGATGCAGTGGTTTGGGTTGATAATTTAATGTTAGGTCCTTTTACAAAGTTTAAAATAGAAATACCACTTAATTCTATGGTGATTATTACTGGTTCTAATAATAGTGGAAAAAGTTTGTTACTTAAAGTACTTGCAGGATTAGTTAATGTTAAAAATAAAGCTGTTTATAATAAAGAGATAATAAAGAGTGACAATGATATTGCTTATTTCAAGTCTACCATTTTTAATTTCGATACTGTTATTAAAGTTTTAAGGTATCCATTAGAGTGTTTGGGTTTAGATGATGATAAGATTTTAGTTTTAGTTAAAGATATTGCTAAAGATTTAAAGATAACAAAATTGCTTGATAGTAAAGTTAAAGATCTTAGTAATTATGAAAGAACAAGAGTAGGACTTGCTAGTGTTCTTATTAGTAATCCTAAACTATTATTTTTAGATGATCCTTGTCTTTACTTATCTCCATTAGAAAAAGAAGAATTTATGGGAATTTTAGAGCGTTTGAGGTCTAGAGGTATGACTATTGTTATTTCTTGCTCTAGTTTAGAAGAAGTTGTTTATACTATTAATAGTACTTTATATGTTCTTGATAAAGGAACTATTGTTAGTAGTGGAGATATGTTGGAAGTTTTAAGTAATGATAGTCTTCTAAATAAAGTAGGTTTAGAACTTCCTTTTATGGTAGATTTATCTGTTAAGCTAAAATATTATAATCTTGTGTCTAAAATAAATATGAGTCCTTTGGGGATGGTGATGAGTTTATGGAAATAAAGTTTTCTCATGTAAATAGTAAAAGATTTACAGATTTGTCTTTTATTATACCTAAAGGAGAAGTAGTTGGTATATATGGTGATAATGGGGATAAATTATTGAAACTTATTTCTCTTGATGAAGATTCTAGGGGAATAATATACTTTAATAAGATTAGAAAGTTAAGACGTAATTACTATCTTTTCAAAAACGATATTGTCTTAATTGAAAGAGATTTTGTTAATTTATTTAATGTTGATAATATTTATGAGTATTTTATTTGTTATATTAGATATAAAAAAATAGAACTTAATGATGTTGATGATAAAATAAAAGGGGCTTTAAAGATTGTTGGTTTGAAATCAGATATTTTAGAAAGACGAATCTCTACTTTAACTTTTAGTGAGGTTAAATTATTACAACTTGCCCTTGCTTTTCTTTCTAATCCTAAAGTGATCCTTTTAGATGAACCTTTTAGAGGCTTTGATTTAAATAATAGGAAAAAGATTGTGAGAATTATTAATAGACTTAAAGATAAGTTTTTAAAGACAATAGTTATTTATAGTAGTAATCCTAATTATTTATATCAGTATACAAACTATTTAATTGTTCTTTATGATAATAAAGTTGTGGCGGAAGGAAAAACTAGTGATGTGTTTTTTGATAGTGATGTGTTTTCTTTATATAAGATTAGAAGGCCAGATATTGTTGATTTTATTTTGTTAGTTAAAGATAAGAAGAATGTTAAATTACCAAGAAGGATTGATGTTAAAGACTTAATTAAAGATATTTATTGGAATGTGAAGTGATTAGATGCGTTATTTAATTAGATTTAGTTATGATGG
>CALVKV010000095.1 GCA_944333305.1 uncultured Bacilli bacterium | reverse complement strand
ATTGGAGAAGTAGAAGAATATAAAAATAAAATGTTAACTCTAAGAGTAGGCGAAGAAATAGAACGTAATGAAGTTTTAGTAAAGCTTGTGGAAATGCAATATGCAAGAAATGACTTAGACTTTCATCGTGGTACCTTTAGAGTAAGAGGAGATGTCTTAGAAATAATTCCTACGAATCAAAATCAAACAGGTTATAGAATAGAATTCTTTGGTAGTGAAATAGATAGAATTAGTGAAATAGATGTTTTAACCGGCACAGTAATCTCTAATAAGAAAAATGTTAGTATCTTCCCAGCTAGTCACTTTGTAATTAGTGATGATAAATTAAAAGAAGCGATTAAAAGGATAAAAAAAGAGTTAGGGGGACGTTTAGAAGAACTTAAAAGCCAAAATAAACTTCTAGCTGCAGAACGTCTTGAACAGCGAACTAACTATGATATTGAGATGTTAGAAGAAACAGGTTTCTGTCATGGTATTGAAAACTATTCAGCCCCTATGGCAGGACGTAAGCCTGGTGAAACCCCAACTACCTTGATGGATTTCTTTGGTGATGACTATCTTTTAATAGTAGATGAATCTCATGTAACCTTACCTCAAGTAAGAGGAATGTATAATGGTGATAGAGCAAGGAAGCAGAACTTAGTTGACTATGGTTTTAGATTACCTAGTGCTCTTGATAACCGACCTCTAAAGTTCGATGAATTTGAAAAGAAGATAAAACAAGCCATTTATGTATCTGCAACACCAGGCGATTATGAACTTGAAAAGACTCATGGAGCATATGTTGAACAAATCATTAGACCTACAGGATTACTTGACCCAACCATTGAAGTTAGAAAGACAGAAGGACAAATAGATGATTTAGTAGGAGAGATAAATGAACGTATTAAGAAAAATGAAAGAGTCTTAATTACCACTTTAACTATTAGAATGAGTGAAGAATTAACTAATTATTTAAAAGATTTAGATATAAAAGTAGCATATCTTCATACTGAGATTAAAACTCTAGAACGTCTACAAATAATTCATGACTTAAGATGTGGTATCTATGACGTAGTTGTTGGAATAAACCTTTTACGTGAAGGAATAGATATTCCAGAAGTATCTTTAATCGCCATATTAGATGCTGATAAAGAGGGATTCTTAAGAAGTGAAAGAAGTCTTATTCAAACAATAGGACGTTGTGCTAGAAATGCAAATGGACATGTTATCATGTATGGAGATAATATTACAGATTCTATGGATAAAGCGATTAAAGAGACAAAACGTCGTCGTGAAATTCAAGAAGCTTATAATAAAAAGCATGGTATAGTTCCTAAAACAATTGAAAAAGAAATAAGAGAAGTTATTAGTAATGTAGATACAAAAGATTCTACTAAACCTAAGAAGAAATTAACTAAGAAAGAAAAGATGTTAGAAATCGAAAGACTTGAACAAGAAATGAAAGAAGCAGCTAAAAACCTTGACTTTGAGCGTGCTATGGAGTTAAGAAATGCTTTATTTGAAATGAAGAGTGAATAAAGTTGAAAATAACAATCCACAATTATTGTGGAAAAACAACAAACGCATTTTATTTTTCCACAACAATTGTTAAAAAGTAATATAATAAAACACATATTAACAAATATGTATATAACTACTTGCTAAAAAATATATTAAAAATCTATGTTGAAGTTTCAAATATGGAGTATATCTTGAACATAGTAGAAGGATGAAAGTAAAATGGAAACAGAAAAAATTAAAATAAAGATAAAAAAGATAATTTATGCCAAAGAGACACAACCACATGAATGGAGAAAAGCTATTTATTTGTTAAATAAATTAAAAGAAGTGGGAATAGACAATCAATATTATGATTTAACAATGTCAAAAATATTATTAAAATTTAATATTATAGCTGAAGCAAAATACTTCTTAATGAATATGATTGAAAATGACTATGACCAAGCTAGTACATATTATCACCTTTACAAAATTGATGTATTAGAAGATAATTTTGAAGATGCTTATTTAGATTTATTTCAGTATAAGGAAAAATATCAAAATAAAAAAGTAGAAATAAGTTTACCATTAACGATGCTAGAAATTATTCTGGATTTAGAAAAAGAACCATTATTATACTTTAAAACAGATTACAAAGTACCCATAACAGACCAATTATATGAATACAAATTTCTAGACAAAACTGCCTTAGAAACTTATCATAAGGCAATAGTAGCTTTAAATAATCGCAAATACACTGAGTTAATAGTGGAATTACAAAAATTAAATGCTATAGTTAATGATAAAAATATGACAGTTGATATAGAAAAAATATTACTATTGGCAACAAAATTAAAAGAAAAAGTTAATGATGCCTATATGCAAATTGCTAAAGGAAGAAATGGTATTTTAAGTAAATTAATAGATAGTTCAAATAATTATACAGAAAAATATTTAATAATAGGGAAGTTAGATATAAAACAACAACTAGTAATCATAGATAAAATGATTGAAGAAGATCTTGAAACAGCTACTAAGTTATTAAAAGACTTATCTCCTAAAGCAAAAAAATATCAACCTCAAATATTATATTTAAAAAATAAAATAAATGAAGAAAAAGCTTATCAAGAATTAGGAAAAGAACAAAAAGAAGCATACACTAAAGCAATTAGAAAAGGACGTGAGTATTACCGTGCTAACAATCTACCTACAGCTTATGATTATTATACTTATGGCAAATATACTACAAATCATCCAATTTTTGATTACTATATAGGTAAAATATTATATAAAGCAAAAAATAAAGATGAAGCTTATAAATATTTTAAATTTTATATAGAAAATGGAGGAAAGAAATACTTAAAAGCATTACTATATTTAGCAGTGATAGAAGTTTCTAATAAAAGAATAAAATCGGCAAAAAAAATTAGAGATTTGCAACAATTAATTATTAACACTTTTAATATTGGCTTTGAAGATATTAAAATAGATTTCCTAATAAACCGAAGTACCGTAGATAAAAATTTTGATGCTCATAAATATGTAGTATCTCATAATTTAATGCTAACAGAAGAATTTTTTGATGACGAATATAACGAAATTAGTAATGATAGAGAATCATGTGGACAATTAGAAATAATTAAAGAAATGTATAGAAATGGTAGAATAACAGAAGCTAATAAAAGAATAGAGCAACTACTAAAAGAAAATAAGGGGGCTTACCAAAGAAAAAGTATTGAAGGGATAGCCAAAAGAAAAACATTATATATAAACCAAGGAAAGTTTTCTGAAAATTAATATTTAAAAAAATATTGACTAAAGAAACACTTTGTGGTAATGTAAGCTTAAGCACTGAGAAGTGTTTTTCTTTTAGAAAAAAATACAAAGGAAGATGTGTATATGGCAAAGAAAAAAGAAGAAATTAAAGAGATTAAAAAAGAGTCTTTAAAAGAAGTATCTAAAAAAGAAAATAAAAAAACTTCTAACAAGTCTAAAAAGAAAGAAAAGGTAAATATTTTTACGAAAATAGCTAACTTCGTTAAAGGTGTTAAGACAGAATTCAAAAGAGTAAAATGGCCATCAAAAAAAGAAATGGTTAAATATTCTATTGCAGTAATAATATTTATTGTTTGTTGCTCATTATTCTTCTATTTAATAGATGTAATTTTAGCAGCACTACATTCATTAGGTAATTAGAAAGGAATCATGATTATGGAAAAACAGTGGTATGTCGTTAATACTTATTCAGGACATGAGAAAAAAGTTCAAGAAAAACTTTTAATGCGTGCTGAATCAATGAATATGCAAGATTATATATTTAGAGTAATTGTTCCAGAACAAGAGGAAACTGAAATAAAAGATGGTGTTAAAAAGACAAAAGTTAAAAAATTATTCCCAGGTTATATCTTAGTTGAAATGATTATGACAGATGAAGCTTGGTATATTGTTCGTAATACACCTGGTGTTACAGGTTTCATTGGCTCAAGTGGTAAAGGTGCTAAACCTACTCCATTACAACCTAGTGAAGTAGATCATATCTTAAAGAATATGGGAATCAGTAGAATTGATATTGATAAGGAATTACAACCTGGTACAAAAGTTAAAATTATTGATGGACCTTTTACAGATATGTATGGAGTTATAGAAGAAGTAGATAGTGCTAATGAGAAAATTGTTCTTAATGTTGACTTGTTTGGACAAGAAACTCAAGTAGAAGTTGAATTAACACAAATACAAAAAGCATAGTTTAGTCTTGTCAAATAAAAGAAACTATGCTATTATTTAGGAGCTATATTAATTTTATATAGATTAATATTAGTGGGAAGCAAAAAGTGCATTAAATGCAAATATTGGGATTAAAAATCTTGATAATGAAAAGTGAAATGCTATTATAACCACTCGCGAAAACGAGTAAGAAAGGATGTGTTTTTCGTGGCAAATAAGAAAGAAGTTGTAAAGAAAATTAAGTTGCAAATTCCTGCTGGAAAAGCTACACCAGCTCCACCAGTTGGTACAGTTTTAGGCCCTGCTGGAATTAACTTACAAGAATTCTGTACAAAATATAATGATGCAACAAGAGATAAGATGGGAGATATTTTACCAGTTGAAATTTCTATTTATGAAGATAGAAGCTTTGACTTTGTAATTAAAACTCCACCAACAGCATTCTTAATTAAGAAGGTTGCTAAAATTAATAAAGGTTCAACTAAAGGAAAGAATGAAACAGTTGCAACCTTAACAGACGCTCAAGTAACAGAAATTGCAGAAACCAAATTACCAGACTTAAACTGCTATGATTTAGAAGCAGCTAAGAAAACTGTTATTGGAACTGCTAAAAACATGGGTGTTGCCGTAGAAGAAAAGAAAGAAGATTAAAAACTAAACATATAGGTTATACCTATGTGGGAGGATGTAACACTAATTGCTTACCCGAATAACCACATAAGGAGGAAAAAT
>CALVKV010000094.1 GCA_944333305.1 uncultured Bacilli bacterium | reverse complement strand
ACTTTATTAATGTCACTATTTTTAGGCTTCTATGCCCTTTATTTTGGTATTAAATTATTTAAATATTTATTTAGAGGCATAGATATTAATCTAAGAAGTTCTATGAAAAGATATATCCAAGTATATATAACAGTTTTATTAATTTTTATTGGTTGTAGTTTTATAGAAGTGTTTCTATCTCCTGCACTAATTAAATTAGTAGTCTAATTTTTAATTAAAGTCTTAGCTTTCTCATCATTAAAATAATAGTTTATATCTGAATCAAGTTTAACTTCACTAACAATACTAGCATACTTAAACAACCTAATCCATTTATCATAATCATAAGTTTCATTAGAAGCATTAATAAAAAAAGACATTAACATATTAGCTGTTTCTTTAGTATATTCTGTATCTTTTAGTCCAGAATTCAAAAGTTTGAAGAAATTATTTACATGTAATTTGGCAGTATCTTCACTAATATAACTATTATTAGCAACATATACTTTTTCTAAAGACTCTTTAATTATAGAAACATTATCAGTACTTATTGCCTCTAAGAATTTATCTTTTCCAATAAGCTCCATAGTTGCTTTCGTAACAGCAACATTTTTATTATAAGCACCATATTCATTCTCATAATCATCACGATATTCATTTTCTATAATCTCTGCAAAGCCCTCAACATAAGCAGAAGGAATACTATTAGTATCAAAAATAGCATGTGTATCTTCATGCCTTCTTAATTCATCATCAGGAGTAGAGCAATAATATATAGTACCATCATAATAAAATGCTTCTATCACTGTTCCATCTTCTTGCTCAAGTCCATTTTTAAAAGGATTATAACTTCGCTCAAATTCAAGATTTTCTAAATTTTCATAGACAACTTCATACTCTATATAAGGATTATCATTAAAAAAATCTATAAAATTATATAAAACTTCTTTTTCTTCTTTATTAGCATAGTCATTTTGAGCAACTGCATTAAGCAATAAATAATTCTTTAATTCTTCATCTGTTTCAATATTTTCAATATTAAATTTCTCATCATCACTTACCTTACTTATTTGTTTATATATATATTTTGTCAACTCATCTAATTCTAAAGGAGAAAGACTGTCTTCATTAGCGAAATACTCCATAATTTTATCAGTTCTAGCATTATCAAAGAAATGATTAATTACTTTGTTTTTTAAATCAGGTACAAAAACCAAAAGAACTGTAATCAAGTAAATTTTAAAGGCACTTGAAAGTTTTTTCAAGGACTTAGAATAATACAAAAAATTTTTTCTATATATTTGGCGATTCCTTCTATCATTTAATTCATAAATAACATGTGAATCTAAAAAGTCCTGTATCTCTTTATCATCTAAAGCAAACACTTGATTAGTAATATTTTCATTTTCTATAAAAGACTCCTGTTTCAAAACTTGTGTGCCAAATTTCTTATCATTAACGACTATATAAATAGATCTATATTTTTGTTTTATAAGTTCATCCTTTATAAAAGAAGCATCACTTAAAGTAGAAACTCTTAAATTTATTCCCTCTTCTTTTAACTTATCTATTTTACCCCTTAACTTTTTCTTATTTAATTTAAAATTAATTTTATTGTCTTTAAACTGATTATAAACATCTTTACCAAGTCTTAAAAATAATATTGGAATAGTATAAAGTGATAATCCTCGATTTAATTTAAACGTTTCTAAAAAAAACGTTGTTAAAGAATAAACAAATAGGTTTTCGATTAAAGGTAAAATAATTAAAACATTATTCCACTCATTTATATATATATTCAAATCTATAATATTATTAGCAATATCTTCATCAAGTACTTTTTTCATTATTTTTCCTCTTTTCTAGGCAAAGTTGCAGAGTTAATTATATCATTGATGTAACTTGAAAGCAAATAAAAATTATAGTATAATTAGTAGGAATTAAAGGCGGTGTTTATTTCTATGAAAAAAGTAGTTGTCGGAATATCTGGCGGCGTAGATTCATCTGTCGCAGCCATTCTTTTAAAAGAACAAGGCTATGATGTAATAGGCCTATTTATGCGTAACTGGGATAGTTCTATTAATAATGATTTCCTAGGCAATCCTAATTTAAATAATAATATTTGTCCCCAAGAAGAAGATTATAATGACGCCAAAGCTGTATGTGACAAATTAGGAATACCTCTACATAGAGTTGATTTTATTAAAGAGTACTGGGATGATGTATTTACTTATTTTTTAGATGAACTAAAAAAAGGAAGAACCCCTAATCCTGACATTATGTGCAATAAATATATTAAATTTGACTTATTTGTTAAAGAAGCAAAGAAACTTGGTGCTGACTATATCGCTACAGGACATTATGCTAAAATAGAAAATGGTAGACTTATGAGAAGTCACGAACATAATAAAGATCAGACTTATTTTCTGTCACAAGTATCTAAAGAACAACTTAAAAATGTTTTATTTCCTCTAGGAGATATTAAAGATAAAAAAGAAGTACGAGAGATTGCCGAAAAATATGGTTTAATCACTGCTAAGAAGAAAGACTCTACTGGTATATGTTTTATAGGTGAGAGAAACTTTAAAAACTTTCTTAAGAATTACTTACCTAATAAAAAGGGTAATATTGTTAATATAGATACTAATGAAGTTTTAGGAGAACATATTGGTCTTATGTATTATACAATAGGGCAGAGAAAAGGACTTGATGTTGGTGGTACTAAGGATAAGTTATTTGTTGTTGGTAAAGATCTAAATAAAAACATTTTATACGTAGCAGAAGGTGAAAACAATGAATACTTATATTCAGATAGTGCTATTTTAGAAGATATTAACTTTAATTGTGATGAAAGACCAACAAAGTGTACTGCAAAATTTCGTTATAGAGCTCCTGATGTACCAGTTAAATTAGAATATCTAGATAACGGAGAAATAATCGTTAGATATGATAATGTTAAAGCGGTAACTCCTGGGCAAGCATGTGTTTTCTATCTTGGTGAATACTGTCTTGGTGGTGGTATTGTTAAAGAAGTTAGAAAGAATGATAAAAAACTCTGGTATTTACTTTAAAATATGCTTATACTAATAGTAGGAGGGATATTCATGGAAATAGGTGGATAATTTGAAAAGAGATTATCTCTTTTTTCTTTTTGTAAAGTATTTTACATAGATTTTACTTGACTAAACTTGTCAAACTAATTAAAATGTATTATAGGTGGTGTGTGACATGAAAGATTTAAATAATTTATTAAGTGAACTTGGAATTTCAAAGGTAAGGCTTGCTAAGTATTTAGGAGTATCAAGACAAATGTTATATAACTATTTAGCAATGGATAGCTTATCACAATGGCCTAAAGAAAAAGCTGTACGCTTACTAGCTTTATTAAATATAGAAGACGAAGATGGAGTAAATGGTATAAATGTAACAAGCGATTATATCATTGAAGTTGAAAGTAGACTAAACGAAGGAGTAAAAGATTCCTCTAACAGAGAAGTACTAGCAGATCTTAAATGTTTTAATAAAAAAGAACAAGAGCTACTTGCAGACATCATTAATTTATTAAAAGAAAAATTATCAGAAGACAAAACAAAAACTACTTATAATACATATATATATTTATATCATTATCTACAATCTATGGAAACTAATGATGAATTAAGATATATTTTAGGATACATGTCTAAATCAATGGGATTTACTGATCCAATGGAATTTGCCTTTGATAAGGATAAGCAATTCGTTTTTGAAAGTATACTATTTTCAGCGATGACTTTATATCATAATGGTGGAGCCTCTAAAAATAAAATAGCTGAAACCCATAAAAGATTTGTTCAAGATATAGAAATAAAAAAAGAAGAAAAACTAAGCCGTACTCAAGAATTAAATACTGCTAAAGTTCAAGCTTTAAGAGAGTTAGGATATAGTGAAATAAATGAAACTAACGCTAAAGAAGTACTTGAAAAAATAGCTGAGATTCAATCAAGAAAGGTATAGAAATATGTATACCTTTTTAATTTTAATAGCTGTTTTAATAATTATTAGAGCGCTAACAAATTTAATAGATAATTTATTATATAACAATAATTTTAATGATGAACAAAAATTAAAAACTATTTATAAAAAGAAAAGTTTTATGACTAATGCTGAATATGAGTTCTATAACAAACTTAAAAGTTTAGAACCAGAATATAAAGTTATACCACAATTAAATTTAGCTTCCATCATAAATAAAGAAAATAACAACAAGTATTACACAGATCTATTTAGAAATATAGACTTTGCTATTTTTGATAACAAATTAAAAAATGTGCTATTATTAATAGAATTAAATGACGGAACCCATCAATTAAAGAAAAGAAAAGCAAGAGATTTTAAGGTTAAAAAAATATGTAAAGCTACAGGAATACCATTAATATACTTTTATACAAAATATCCAAACGAAAAAGAGTATGTCATTAATAGAACAAAAGAAATTATAAATAGTGCAAATAATAACTCAAATAACAACTAGACTTTTAGTCTAGTTTTATTACATTAAAAATGTAAACTAAATGTAAAACAATCATAGAGTAGGGGAGCAGTACCATAATATTTGTTATAATTTAAATATAGAAAGAAGGTTTTTGAACTTATGAATAATATAGATACATTTTTTACTTATAGTACATATTATAGTTTCTTTTTAATTTATATCTTTCCAATTCTTTTGATTTTTTTAATATGCTTACTTATTGGTTATTTAGCTAGCATAAATAAAAAATTAAATAATTTATATTCAAAAACCTCTGAAAATAAAAATATAGAAACTTTAGATACTATCGAAAATAACAATAATAAAACTCTGTATGAAGCTACAGTTATACCTGCAGTAATCATATCTGGACTAGTAATCTTTTTAGTTGTAGTTGCTTTAATATTTTCATTTGATTAAATTACTATAATATTAATATATAAATATAATTACTATAGGTTCTTTGTCAAATAGTGTTGGTAGACAATAATTTGATACAAGGAATTGATAATATGAAGGATGATTTTTATC
>CALVKV010000093.1 GCA_944333305.1 uncultured Bacilli bacterium | reverse complement strand
AGAAAGGCACAGAGTGCACCAGGGAATAAGACAATAACGACTTGCCAAGTATAATCCATAGATAAACTCATAAGTAATATTAACGATAATACTATGCCTGTACCTAATAAAATTAAATCAAAAGGTTTAAATATACCTAAAATTAAACTACCATTTTTAGTATTTGCAGGGATTAAATAACTATCATTCACTATATATCACACTCCTTATTTACTCTTATTAGCATTTCTATTTGCACGATGTTTAACGTGTTTAAGCATTGTTTGAGCTTTTTGAGCATTTCCACTGGCAATACCAATTGTTTTACCAATATCTTTTGGATCAAGATAATTACCATTATATCCAATATCAGCTTTATTTAGAGCAGATTTTGCTAATTCCCAATTTGATAAAATACCTGGATTATCTTTAGCACCACTGAAAACATCACTAACATATTTACTATTTTGACTCTTTAATATTTCTCCCATAACATTTGTATCAAAATCTCTAGAATTATATGTAACACCGTTATACTCAAAACTACCATCAGAATCAGCTGCTGCAATACGTTGTCTTAAAACAGCATAATTGAAATGAGTTCCTAAAATTCTAGTGTCAAGACCATTGGTAGCAAAATAATTTACCATATCTCTATTCGCAGTTGAAATAACACCATAATCTCCTTTTTTAGTAGCTTCATCTTCAGTAAACTTTTTCCAATTTTGTAATTGTTTAACAGCTTCTTGATTAGCTTCCAAATAATTTTGGTCTTTATCAGCTAAAGATCTACCAGTAAGTACACCATATGCTTGGTCAGCAATTCTACCAGGTAATGTAGAGTGTGAAGCTCTTAAAGCATTTCTTTTTTGCATAGCAGATAAAACAGCACTAGTAGGATTTTTATCTGCTGTTGCAAGGGCTTTTGCACCAGTAAATGCTCCTGCAACTCCACCTACTGCTCCAGATGGTATTGCACTTAATGCACTTCTAATTTTTCCATGTCCTGCCATTCTACCTTCTTCATAGCTAGTTCTAGCATTAGTTGCAACTGCACCAGCTATTCCTGCAATCCCTAAACCAGCAGCAGCAATTGTACCAACTCCTCCAAATAATTTAAAGTTACCATCACCTTTTATTCCTAACATATCTTTAAAAAATTTAGGAGCTTGTTTCATAAATATTAAAATACCAATTATAATAAAGATTGTTGCAAAAGTAGAAGTAAAGAAATTAGGTGATGATGGGAATAAATCTAGTGCAGATGTTTGAGTTAGTGATACTATGATATATATACCAAAATAAACTACTGCTAATCTTATAAATAAATCTAAATATGTAGAAGTTAAAGTTTTTACCCAACTTCCAAATGCTCCATTTTTTTCTTGTCCTGGATCTATATAAGCAATGATAGGAATTGGGGCTATTAACCTGAGCAAGGCAAGCTTTATGGCGCGGACAGCAATATCTACAGTAAATCCTAAAATTATTAAAAACATTACAATAGATACAATCAAGCCACCTAAAACAGTATAATCAAATGCATATACACCATTGCAACTTTCTCCTACTCCATCAAGTATTGTTTGATATGGTGTTGTCGGAGAAAAGTAATCAACTTGATTTACTACAATATCATTACAAGCTAAATTCTGTTCATAACTTTCTTGATCTGTAATATCATCTTCTGATACTCCACTTGCTAATGCTGGTCTTACAAAAGCCTTAGCAACAGTAGTTGCTAGAGTATCCCCAATATTACCAATACCATTTAAATTCAAACTATTATTATTGCTTGAAATATTATCTACATCAGACCCGAGTATTAATTTACCTAGTACATTATCTTCAACGACAGTATTTTGAATTTGATATAAAAAGCCAAATAGGATACCATTGTCTGCTATTTGTTGATTTAAAGTATTATCATCAGCACTTGCTGGAATATTTATTGGAGCAATTAAAGTAAGCATAACAAGAGATAAAACAACTCTCAATAATATCTTGCTAGCTCCTTTATTTTTGTCCTTAGCTAAATCTGGATTAACTATAATTTGCAATAAAGTTATAGTTAATCTGAATATCATAAATACACCTAAGATTAATTGTACTCGTGCATAAAAAGTAACTATAAAATCTCCTTGTAGAATTTTAGCGTTTGCAACTACAAAGAAAATATCATAAATAGCACCAAGTAAGAAATAGCCTAATCTATCTATAGCTGGAAAAATTAATCTAAGTATATTTTGTACCCATCCTACTTGCATAAAATCACTTCTTTCATGGTATATATTATTTTATTAAAATAAACCTATTACAATGTACAAGTTGTTTGATTTATAAAACTTAGTAATACTTGTATTAAGGTTGGAACTAAGAATAATGCTATAGCTGCTATTAATCTTATAATTAATTTAGATTGAGCTTCTTTTATTGCTTTATCATCTGATGAAAATACAGCTTTTACAAAATCAACAGCACTGAGTAAAACAACTAAAATTGGCCCTATTACTTTGATATAATTTAGTATTGTTGTTAAAAGCCATCCTAATTTTCCTTCTTCCATATTGAAAATATCTTCACAACCAATTTCTACAGAATCTGGTAAAATTACAGTTGTGTTTAAATCATCTAATGCTTTATCAATATTATCAGCAGCTTTCTCTTCATCAATACCAGAGATTATTCCAATTTGCCTATTTGCTTCTTCTTCAGATATTTCACCATTTTGCTGTTTTTCTTTTATTTCATTAACGCATTGTTCTTTTTTATCTTTTAAATTATTTATGGCATTAGTTGTTGCATTTGTAAAAGCAGAACTGTTTAAGATAAATTGTGGTACATCATTACCACCTAAATAATTTATTTTTACATCTTCTACAATTTTTGAAGATATATTTTCAGGGTCAACTTTTTGGTCAATTATTGATTTACATGTTATATCCCCATATGACCAATTGGAAAAATAATTATTCAAATCATCTAGATAATCGTAATCCTTTTCAGTACTTTTATATTGATTGCCTTTACCAAATGTTGTTCCGACATTACTATATTCATCTCTACAAGTCTTACCGTCATCATCAAAGCAAAGCTCATTATTACTATTAAGTGAACTAAAATCTAAATAACCATTTTTAGGACATGTAAAATTATCAACACTTGGCTTTTTATCATAATAGACATTTGTACCATTATTTGAAAATATTTTATTTAGACTTTCTGGACCTTTTTTTGAGACTTTTATTTCTGTAGTTATATGTTGCCAATCCAATTCCCATTCTTGACTATCAAAATAATAATAAAGTGACATACCTCTTGTTCTATTTTCTTTTCTAGTACCATAATCGCTTGAGGTTTCATAGTTATTATTATAGCTACAGACTAACATACAAGTATTATCATCAATGCAATCGTTATCAACTATAGCTTCTACATTTAGTGGATTAATACATATATATATTATAAATATAAAAGTAAATATCAAAAAGTTTCTCTTTTTCATAGATTTTCTCTCCTACCATGTTTCTATTATAACATTAATCTTTTATCTTTGGTAGATGTTTTTTTAGAACAAATAAAACAAAATAAATTTTGTTTTTACCTTGTCGTTACCTCCAAGAATTCCTACTTCATAGATAGAGTAACCCCTATTCTCCATAGGCTTAAATTTCGATAGTCGCTACCGTACTAATTTATTTTTTCTATTAAATTGTTATTTTATCTAAAACATTATCTATACTATACTAACTAAATTATAGTGTAACTTTAATCCTTCAAATAATATATTTAAACTTGCATTTATATCTCTATCATTATGTGATCCGCATTCTGGACAATCATATTCTCTTATACTTAAATCTTTTAACTTACTATTCTTATAGCCACAATGACTACATATCTGACTACTTGGATAATAAGTATTTATCTTATAATAAAATTTACCTTTTATCTTACATTTCCACTCTATTAAAGAACGTAATGTACTAACACATGCATCTGATAGACTTTTATTAAATGCTTTTTTCTTATCTTTAAACATATCTTTTACTTTTAAACTTTCTGTTACTATAATATCATGGTAATTCACTATCTCATTTGCAATATCGTTTAAATAATGTTTTCTATAATTTTTAATCTTAGTATGTAACCTTGCTATTTTTTCTTTTGTCTTTAAATAATTCTTACTTCCTTTTTCTCTTCTTGATAACTCTTTTTGTAATCTCTTTAATCTCTTTTCATATTTAATTAATACTTTCAGATTACTATATTTAATACCATCACTTGTTATTACTAAATCTTTTATACCTAAATCTATTCCTACTATAGTAGTAGGTGTCACTTTTTCTATTAATATATCTTCTACTACAACTACACTTACATAGTATTTACCAGTAGATTCTCTTGATATAGTTGCATTTAATATCTTTCCTTCTATTTTATCTTTATTTCTAAAACCTCTTATTTTAACTTTTCCTAGTTTAGGTAATTTTATATTTCTATTTAATAAATCTACTTCTATATTACTATATTCTTTATCTTTATAAGTACTTCTTATACAATTAGTTCTATAAGACTGTTTACTAAATTTACTTTTAAATTTAGGATAACCTTTTCTTTTAGCATAATAATCATTAAATGCTTTACATAAATCATCTACAGCAGAACATAATACAGTTGAATCTACTTCTTTTAAAAATTCATTTTCTTCTTTTAATTTAGGTAAATCTTTATGTAAATCAAATCTATTTATACTATTATTATCTTTTAAATAATTAAGATAATAATTATATACAAATCTTTTACATCCTAAAGTTTTATTAATAAATACCTTTTTTTCATTTGTTGGATATAACCTAAATTTATATGCTCTATATATCTCCATAATGTGAACCTCCCTGCTAAATATTTGTAACTTAAGTGTACATTATAGAAAATATGTTTGTCAATACATTTTTTCGATTTTTTAGTATAAATTTCCTATTGTATAAGAAAAATAGCAATGTAAATCGCTATTTATATATTATTCATCTTCAAGTACTTCCCCTGCTGGATTATTCCAACACTCA
>CALVKV010000092.1 GCA_944333305.1 uncultured Bacilli bacterium | reverse complement strand
TAACGATATTTTATTTGTAATGTTATTTTTACTAATATACATAATTTCATTCTTACCAAAGATTAAATATGTATCACTACCTATTTCTAATTTATAAGGCTCAATATAAGCGATATTGGTCTTAGGTACAGTGATAATACTACCTTCCAATAATTTTAATTTCTGACCATTAAATTTACCTAGATTGTTTATCTTTCTTTGTAGTTCCTTACTTATTTCTAATCTCCCTTTAATTACCAAATATTACCAATTCCTTTCCAACAACAAAAAAATCGACTCATAAGAATCGATTTCTATCTTGAAGTCTTTCGACTTTTTTCCATTCTGGGGCGGCGTATGAGGATCGAACTCATGCATACTGGTGCCACAAACCAGCGTGTTAACCACTTCACCAACGCCGCCATTTGAAATACATAAATATTATAAACATAAAACTACTAAATAAGCAAGTGTTTTTTACATTAATGTATAAAAATTAAAAAATTGTAAATAATAAAAATAATTAGCACTTACACTTGACAAGTGCTAAAATCAGTGTTATAACATAATTGTAAGGAAAGGAAAGTGATAAAATATGTTACCAACAAGATTTTATTTTGATAATGCATTTGATCAATTTTTTGAGAATGAAGGAAGTAAGATGAAATGTGATATTTATGAAAAAGATAACACATATCATGTAGAGATGGATTTACCAGGATTTAAGAAAGATGAAATTAAAGTAGAATGTAACAAAGGAAACTTAGTTATAACTGCTGAGAAATCATCTAATGATGAAGATAAAGATGAAAATAAAAAATATCTACGCCGTGAAAGAACTTATGGTAAATACCAAAGAAGCTTCTATTTAGGTGATATTAAAGAAGATGAAATCGAAGCTAAATTTGATAATGGTACATTAACTATTTCTGTTCCAAAAATTGATGAAAATGAAAATAAAAAACTTATTGATATAAAATAAAAGAAGGCCAGTCATTGGTCTTTTTTTATGTCCCAAAAATAAATAAACAATGTATTAAGAATAATTCCTAAAATAACTAAATCAACAATAATGAAATTAGTTTTAAAATAATCATAATTCAAAGTATACATCAAACTATGCGCATTATAATCCGTATATAACTTAGTAACAATTATTCCTAAGTAAATTGTAAGAGCCAAAGAAATTAAATTATAACTAACTAATTCTTTATAAATATCTTTTCTACTTAATACTGTAAATATATTAATTAAAATAAATAAACTACACATAACAAGAAAAGATATACCAAATACTCCACAATTAAATATAACTTCTAATAATAAACATACAAATACTATAAATAATACTACAGAAATTATTCTAAGATAATAAGCTATTTTTTTATACATTAGCAAGTCCTCTATCTAGACCATCCGCTATTTCATTCTTAAACTCTTCCTTAAATCTAGGAAGTTCTTTTCTTATAACATCAGGATAAACATTTTTAGTATTTTCAATTGCCCTTTCAATGTCAAAAATATTAACTTCTTTTCTATCATTATAAATAGCATAAGAAAAAGCCTGTTGTAATATCGTCAAAGTAACATCAGGATACCTTGAACCTATTTCATAAATTCTCCTATACTCACTAGTAAGATCAGTTAAAAATGCCATAATCTTCTCTTTTACATAAGGATCATACATCAATTTAGCCCCTGTCTTCTTCTCTATCTTAGGTAAAGTTCCCATACAAATAGCAATAGTCTGCTCTCTTGTAGGTTCTAACACTTCAACTTTTTGAAAACGTCTAACAAAAGCTTTATCCCTTAAAATATATCTTTCATACTCTTCAGAAGTAGTCGCTCCGATTACTTTAATATCACCTCTATCAAGGGCAGGTTTAAACATATTAGCAAAATCAAGCGATTCTCCTTTACTTCCCATCAATGTATGAATTTCATCTATAAATAAAATCAAATTAGAATAACTTTTCAACTCATCCAAAAGTATTTGTATTTTACTTTCTCCAGTATCTGGATCCTCACCAAGCAAAGCAGATGTATTAATCTTAATAATCTGATACCCTTTCAAAACATCAGGAACATTTCCTAACTGAATACGATAAGCAAGTCCTTCAACAATAGCAGTTTTACCAACACCAGGTTTACCAGTTAAAATAGCAGATTTTTCAGGAGTTAATAAAATCAAAACTAATTGTTTAATTTCTTCTTCCCTACCAATAGCAGGATTAGTAATATATTCTTTCTCACTAAAATTTTCCCCATAACTTTTTAAAATACTAACTTTACTTTTTCTAATTAATTCATCATTCATAACTACCATTCCTCACATTCTAAGTATAGCATAAAATAAATTTTAGGAAAACAACTATTTATAACTAATATTATAATTACTAGGTCCCATAATAGACTTACCATCTAAATCAAATCTAGAACCATGACAAGGACAATCCCAAGTCTTCTCTACCTCATTAAAAACCAAACTGCATTTTAAATGTGGACATCTATTATAAATAATGTGCTCTACTCCATCATCGTCTTTATAAACAGCTATACTTTTGCCATCTCTCTTTGTAAAATAAGGATTACCATTATAAAAAGCTTTATTTTTATTTATTTTACTATCAATAAAACTATAAGCACTACTAAAAATATTTAAAGGATAATTAATTAATTTTTGTTTGTTAAAACCCCTTTTAGGATCAAACAATTCTTTATAAATATTATACTTATTATTAATTAAATCTTTTATTATCACACCAGCTAACAATCCATTAGAATTACCCCAAGTATTATAACCAGTCGCTAATATTAAATTATCATCAATAAAGCCTATTAAAGGCAAATGATCAAAAGTCATTAAATCATAATTACTCCAAACATAATCATAATTAGTAATATCAGTATTATCTTCTAAATCTTTAACCATTTTTCTACTATTAGAAGCAAATGCTAAATTACAAGATGAAGAAACCATTAATAAATGATTATCATAATATCTCATCGACTTAAGTGGTGTCTCAATATTAATAGCATTAAAATCATATTCTTTTTTAACTTTAGAACACACTAAGAAAGATTTTTCTAAATAACACTTTAAAGGCATCAAATAAGGAAATAAAAAGTATGGATAATGTAAGGCAAGAACTACCGTCTTAGCACTTATAATATTACTAGTAGTATAACACTTATAATAATCATTTACTTTTTCTATCTTTATTATTTTTGTATTTTCATAAACTCTATGATTATCACTAACAGATTTTTTTGCAATTTCCCTTATAAATTTTAAAGGATGAAAAATATAAGTATTATTTACATAAAACCCAGACTCTACTCTCATTCCATTAGGTAATTTCTTAATATCAGTAGTTTTCTCTCCAAAAGATGAAAGTAGCTTCTCTTCTTTTTCTATTTTCTTAATATTTAATGAATCTAAAGTATACAAATAAGATTTACTCCTCTTAAAATCACAATCAATATTTTCCTTACTTACAATATCATTAATAATTTTCAAAGCTTCTTTTTCAGCACGATAATAAAGATAAGCTTTATCTCTATCAAAAATATTAGTAAGCTTAGTATAAATATTCTCTTGTAAAAAAGTTATCTTAGCACTACTCCTACTAGATGCTCCACTACCTATTTTATTTTTCTCAACAAGAGCAACCCTTCTTTTGTCATCCTTAAATTGATAAAAGGTACTACATCCTGTAATACCTCCACCAATTATTAAAATATCAACATCTAAATTCTCTTCTAACGCATTATAATTATCACATTGAACAGTATCTTGCCATATAGAAATATTTTTCATATTAACCTCCTATTTCTATTATGGCTATTTTTTAATCATATATACTATCTCTATCGTAACTAACTATTTCCCCAGTATTAGCATTAATCTTATAATCATATTCATAATTATTATAAGTAAAATCAACTTCATAAACTAAAACGCCATCATCATATTCTGTCTCTGTTCTTAAAAACTGTACTAAATCTGCACTTAAATTAGCATTAGAAAGTGCAATATTTCTAGCTTCTTCAACAGTTATACTAGCAGTATTATTAGAATCATTTGCATTATTATTAGTAGAACCACTAGTACTAGAATTAGAACTATTATTATCATTAATACTATTAGTAAAATATTTAAAATCAGTATAAATAACATTTCCACCTTCAGCATCGGCTCTAGCATCAATTTTATATTCATAAACGTTATTATTATAATATACTTCTACTTCATAAATACCTTTATCAAAATCGAAGTCAATATCTTCAAAATATAAATCACTTCTATTAACATTCATATTAGCAGCAATAATATCCTTAACTTCATTTTCACTAATAAATGTCGTCTTAAAATAAATTAAAACAAGTAAAGCAATTACAACAAGAATACCTACTACAATAATAATTATTTTTCCATATTTTTTCATATCATCTATCCTTTCTATACTTAAATTTTATCATTACATTTTATTTAAGTAAAGATATAAAAATACTATTTCTCTTGTCTAATTTTATTCAAAATATAACTTGTCGATACTAAAGGAATACAAGGAAAATAAATGACATCCACACCAACCTCTCTTAGTTTATTTTCTATACCTTTATATAAATCAGAATCTTTCCAATCATCACCATGAAATAAAACATCATAATGATATTTTAAATAGGCACCATACTTATCAAGATTATCTTGAATAACAACTTTATCTACATATTTAATTGCTTCTACTATTGCCATTCTATCTTTTAAAGGAATGATTGGTAACTTATTTTTATATTGTTTAACAAGTTCATCTGTACTAACACCAACAATCAAATAATCACACAATTCTTTAGATTTTTTTAATGTATTTAAATGACCAATATGAAACATATCAAATGTACCAGTTGTATAACCAATTTTATATTTTTTCATTAAAACCTCCAACGACAAAATTGTACTAAATAGAACTATAAATGTCACTATAAATTTTACATATAGAATAAAAGAAGAACTTATAATTGTTCTTCTAATAACTTATCTGTTATTTTCCAATAACCATTTTTATTAGCACCAATTCTTTCAATATATTT
>CALVKV010000091.1 GCA_944333305.1 uncultured Bacilli bacterium | reverse complement strand
ATAGTCTGATATAACTCTAATTCTTTTTCTAAACTAGCTTGATATGTCTTTAAATCTGTATTTTCTATATTATAACCATTCGCTATATTAGAAACATCTACTTGACTACTAGAAATATCTGTTTGATTAACTTCTGTATCTTTACTAACATAATCTAAATCTATACTTTCAACAGGCTTACTATTATTAGTTTTAGAGGAATTAATACTATCAGTAACAAACTTATTTAAATTAGCCATGGCTTTTGATACATCAATCGCTACTTTTATCTTATCCATAGCAAGCCTCCCTTTTATTTACCTTATAATTTTATATTCTATTACTAACATTAGGTATTATATTGTTTACTAATTCATTTTCTAATGAATTAACAGTACTTTTTATATTGTTAAAACTATCATCTACCACTATTTCCTCATCTATTACTAAATTTTCCTTAATGCTTACTTTTAAGTCATCAAAAGCCTTATCAAGTTCATGATATTTAGTTTTAATATAATAAAGCTTATTTAATAATTGTCTATACTTTTCTTTAATTAATTCATCATCCATAATTAGCACCTCACTAACCGATATCATCAAACATCTTAGATATTTTCTCACTAGTTGCAATATAAGTTTCCATATTCTTTTTTAAAACTAATATATTATTATCATGAATAGAAACAATAGTCTTAAATTTATTTTTAAAGTTTAAAGCCAAATTATTTAACTTATCAGAATTATCTGTTTTATAATTAAGGTTTAACGATTCAATAGCTGCATTAATATCTTCAATATTTAATTGTTCATCTTTTGTCTCTACTTCTAAATTTTTAATAGCTTTAGATATTTCCTCAGTACTAAGAAAATTACCATTCATCTTTATCACCTACATAAATTCATTAATATCTACTTCTTTTATTACTTCAATATTTATCTTGGATAACCTTAAATTAACATCTTTTTCTGCTTGTTCTATCTTCTCAAAAATATTTCTAATTTTTTCTTTATCTGCCACTAAATTTTCTTTTATTTTTATTAAATCTTGTTTTTGTTTCAACAACTTATTTGCAATAGTTCCTGCACAAAAACTTAAATCTAAGTCATTATATAGGGAAACTAACTCATTAATTTCCTCCCTAAAATCATTAAACTTAGTAATTATCTTATTTTTTTCTTCTAAATTAACTCTAATTTTGTTACCAATATTTTTATACTGCTCTATTAAAAAAGTATAAATATCATTTAAAGATTTAAGTTCATTATATGTATTATTAAGCTTAATTTTTTCTGAATTTATATTCGTAAAGAAAAGTCTTGCATGAAAATCATTCCAATAACCACTGGCCCAATTAAGTTCATTATAAATATTTAAAATATTTTCATAAAAAGACTCTATACTTTTTGATAATAAATCATATTCTTTTTCAAGTGCTAATACATTAATCTCCATAGTATCACCTAACCATTTTCCAAATATATAAAAACTACAAAATGTAGTTTCCATATATTTAGAAAATAAATTTCTAAATAGCTTATTCTCCTGCAAAAGCTGTTGCTATCTTGGTACCAGTATCACCATAAGCAGTTGTAGTTTCTTGCATATAAGTTTTTAACTCATCTGAAGTTTGACTAAAAACATCATCAATACTAGTGCTAATTTCATTAAGTTTACTTATTAATGTTTCTTCTTGATTTTGACCTAAAAAGCCAGAATTTTGAACAGCAGTTTTTGCTAATGCTAATGCTGTATTTAAAGCAGTCTGAACGGCAGATAATCCTATTACAGTTGCACTTGCTGCTTCTAAATCAATACCTCTAATACCGCCAATATTTTCTTTAATTACACTTGTATCAATTACCTTATAACTAGCTTTAAATGATTGCGGAGAATAGCTTGACTCAGTTCGCGCAGCCCATGCTTGTCCTGCACTATTAATGCTATTAACTACGCTTTCAAAAGTTGTCGTACAAGCTCTAATAGTATCATCAATTGCTGGTTTAAATGAATTATTAAAGAATTTTTGTGCTTGATTACATGCCCATAAAGTTCCCATTTTATCTACAAAAGAACTTTGCATGGTATCTCCTAAAGCTTCTACTATTGTTTCATATGCATTTTGTTCAGACTTAATACAATTATACACAAGTTCTGGATCAAATCCTGTCATTGCCATTTTTCATACCTTCTTTCTTATTATTATTTGATAGTTAACCTATCTAATTAAATCATAATATATCAATGCTTAACTGTCAAATAAATTTGACAATAATTTACAAAACTTATTTATCTTCGTTAAATTAATATACTAATTGTTATTTAAAATATTTGACTTATCAATTTCTTCTAATGTTTTATTTAGACTATTTATATCTTTATTTAACCTTTCAATATTTTCTAATGTAATTTTTTCGTGTTCAGTTATATTTCTTTGATAGTAATTATCCATTGCACTTGTACTATCTGGAACATAATCAAACTGTGTAATACTTTTAAATTCTGTTTCTATAGATTTAATCTCTGTAGTCAAGCTATCTATATTAACTGCAATATTTTGATTGTCTTTTTTTAATGACTCTATTTTATTTATAGATTCTTGCAAATCCTGCTTATACTGTTTTATCCTTTTCCTATAAATAAGTCTTTTAATAAAATTACTAGAAGTTTTTTTAATTAACATGTTAATAGTTTCTTGGTGACTTTTTTCACTAGTAATTTCACTATTATTTTCTTCTAACTTAAAAATATATTCATTTCTCATTTTGTGTTTTTCTTTTCTATCATCAATTAATTCATTAAGATGATTTTTGGAAGCGATTATGTTTTTAGCTATCTTTATCTCTTCTAAAGAATTATTATATTTTTTTAGTTCATCTTGTTTTTCTAATAAGTCATTTCTAATTTCATTTTGAGAAAATCGTGTAATTACTTTAATAATATCTTCATAGGAATGTGTATCTTCAAGTAATTTATTAAGAGTTTGACTATCTTTATCATCTATATTTTCACATAATTTTAACAATAACTCAAAATTTGGTAGCTTCTCAATTAAGTTATTATTTTTATATAAATTAATAATATTCAACTGTCTTATTAAATCAGAAAATGTTTTTACGTTTTTAAAACTGGCTTTTATAATATTATAAGTTTTTTCTTCAATATTTTCCAAAGTAGCATTTTCTATTTTTTCATCTAGCACGCCTAATACATGCAACAAATAAGACAAACCCTTTATATTTAAATAATTAGGAAACAATTCCAAAAATATATTTTTATAATAACTATCCTGATAGTAATCAAAACAATCTCCAAGTAAAGAAAGTAAATCAGAAACACTATGAACATTATTAATATTTAAATTAGATAATATATTATTTTTTATTTCTTCATCAGATAACGTATCACCTATAATTTTTTCTGCTTTGCTACTTGGTATTATATTATGAGTAACTTCAGACTTAATTTTATCTTTTAGCATTTTTATGTCTTCTTTACTTGTTATATCATATTTGCTTTCTTTACCGAGCGAATCGTATAAATCTATTTTAATTTTTCTAGTGTTTTCTTCATTGTCATTAAACTTTTCTACAATATTTAGTTCATTTATTATAAATTCAGCTTGGCTATAACTTAAATTTCCATCATCTGGCATAAAGATAGCTAATTCAACACCAGTTGAAGCCATCATAGCATTTCTTGGCCTTACATCAAAATATCTTCTTTGATTATCATTATATATTTCTGTTTCTATATTAGCTGCTATTTCATTATGAGTAGCAAAATCATCTTTAAGAACTTGACTATAAAATACAGACTGTCTATCGGTTATTACCCATACCCCTCTTATCCTTTTATTATTTTCATTACAATAATCAAAATAGTCTTCTGCTTTTAGTTCTAAACTCTTTTCATTTATTTTTTTAAAATCACTAGATTTTCTTCTATCTATCAGTAACCTATCATAGTTTTCTTCTGATATATAACCTTTCATTAATAAATATCTCTTCATATCAGCAGTATTTAAACCATCAAATTTTTTAAATAATATAAAAGTAGACGTAGCTAATGCATTTTTATCTCCTGTCTTAATATAATCTTCTAAATATTTTATAGCGTTTTCTTTACCACATCTTTCACTAATATCATTAAATAAATTATCTAAATTTCTATAAGTACGTGGATTCATTAATATAAAGCTACCACTTTCTTCATTCTCTTTATTGCTAGAAGCTTCTTTAATATTATTATCAATATTTTCATGCTGTTCATTAGAACTTGTATTATTAAAAATAGAATAGACTCTTTCTTTAATACCCATAGTATTTATTGCTTTCTCAAATTGACTGACTAGCCCACTTATTTTAGAATTTCCAAAAAAACGTCCTAACTCTTTAGATAATTCAGTATATGCACCATCATAAACGTACCTATCAAAAATACTTCTTATAGTATCAGGGTCATTATTCAAATAACTATCTAATAAAATATCATTTTCACCATACAGTTCATAAAGTGCATTATCTATTCTCTCCCACAATCTTATTCCTACATCATCATAATTATAATAATAAATTTTTTGATCATAATATTTTGATGCTAAATAATCAGTTAAACATTCATTTGAAAGGATATTATTAGTGCCATCTGAATAAAGTTCAATTATTCCTGAAGCCTGTATTTCTGTTCCTTTAGAAGTTTTAATTTTTTTATTTCTAACTTCTGAAAACTTATGAAATAATTCATGTATAACATTATGCATACTTGAATTTGAAGGAAAATATACATTATGATTTTTATCTACAAAGCCAAGAACACTACTACTATGGCCCCTTTTTTTAACAAAACTTTCCCATTCATTAGCATCTATAATGTTAACGTCATCAACAATACTGTCAATATATGATTTTTTAAATTTTCCCTTTAAAGCTTTATAAAAAACATTCTTAACTTTTTTTGCATCCCATATATCAGCATCATCTGCTTCAGTAGCAGAAGCCATTAAAGCCCTTATATCAGATTCAAGTAATTCATCAGTAATTGAAGTAGTACTTTGTGCAATACTTTTAGCTACATTATCAACATTTTCATTATAAAAACTATTTATTTTATTAACATCACTAACTACACCATCTTTATCTACACTAAAGAAAGAATCAATATATTCAGGCTTAATACAATAAACGTTTTTTTCTTCATTAAAATAAA
>CALVKV010000090.1 GCA_944333305.1 uncultured Bacilli bacterium | reverse complement strand
AGTAAGTCATTAGGCATAGTTATATAATAAACACTAAGAACTAATATAAGACTAAAAAGAGTTAAAAACCATAAATTTTGTTTATTAATCATTTGCTTCCTCCCTTTTACTATTACACTTTATGAGGGAGACTTTACTTTTATGACTTTAAATTAGAAACAGCTTTAATAACGGCAAGACGGCCATAAGCATAAGTTAGGGAACCTTGTTGATAAGCAATATAAGGACTTCTTAGAGGGCCATCGCAAGATAATTCTATAGATGATCCTTGAGTAAAGGAACCACTAGCCATAATTATTTTATCGGTATATCCTGGCATATCATCAGGAATTGGTAAAGAGTTAGAATCAATTGGGGAATTCATTTGAATACCTTGTGTATATTTTATTAAGGCTTTTTCATTATTAAAGATAATATTTTGAACTATGTCTGCACGTTCTTCATTATATTTTGGTTCAACACTATAACCTAATTCTTCAAGTAAGCAAGATGTGAATATGGCTGTTTTTAAAGATGAAGCAACTACTGATGGAGCCATAAATAGGCCTTGTAATATTTGCTTATTAATACCAAGGGACGCTCCTACTTCTTTACCTTCTCCTGGTAGAGTTAAGCGTTCAGCACAGGCGTTAATAAGATTACTCCTACCCACGATGTATGCACCATTAGGAGCCACTCCTCCTCCTAAGTTCTTAATTAAGGAACCAACAGCAATATCTGCTCCTACTTCTATTGGTTCTTTAGTACTAACAAATTCACAATAACAGTTATCAATCATAATAATTATTTCTTTATTTATAGACTTAATAAATTTAATAACAGATTCTACCTTTTCAATAGTAAGACTACATCTAGTAGAATATCCTTTAGATCTTTGAATTTCTATTACTTTAATTTTATTATTAGTAATAACTTCTTTAATTTTATCATAGTCAAAGTCATTATCAATTAGGTCTACTTGCATATAATTGATACCAAAACTTTTTAATGATGAAGGATTATCTATAAGTCCTATTACTTCATCCATAGTGTCATATGGTTTACCAGTTATACTTAAAAGAGTATCTCCTGGACGAAGAAGGGCAAAGAAAGCGACAGTTAAGGCGTGAGAACCAGAAATAAACTGATTACGAACTAAAGCATCTTCAGCTTTAAATATATCAGCATATATTCTTTCTATTTTATCACGCCCTAAATCATTATAACCATAACCAGTGGTAGCAAAAAAATCTGTTTCGGCTACTTGTTCTTTTATAAAGGCATTTAAGACTTTTTCACTGTTCAATCTTTCTAAGTCATCCACCTTACTTAATTCATCTTTAATCTTTAAATCAACTTTTTTAATTAACTCCTCAAACACGTTTAACACCACCATCTATTCTAATAATAGAATCATTTATATAACTAGCTTTGTCAGTTCCAAGAAAATATGCTAAGTTAGCAATTTCTTCTTTATCTGCAAAACGATTAAGTAAAATTTTATTTAGTTCTCTTTCTTTAAATTCTTTGCTCAAGTCTTTTGACATATCTGTATTAACCCAACCTGGACATATAGTATTAACCCGAATATAAGGAGCAAAATAATTAGCAAGATTATGATTTAGGGAAATAACACCTGCTTTTGAAGCGTCATAATCAATTGATTCAGGATAAGGGGTATCTATTCCGTTTGCAGAAGAAATATTAATAATATTTCCTTTTTTAGCATCTTTCATTTTAAGACCTATTTTCTTAGATAAAAGATAAGTTCCTACTAAATTAACTTCTAAAGTTTTCATAAAGTCTTCTTTAGTTTTTAGTTCAAAAGCTTGATCTGAATCTATGGAAGCATTATTAACTAATATATCAATGTGACCAAACTCTTTATAAATTTTATCTATCATAGAATCTATTTCACTTTCTTTAGATATATCACATTTAACTACTAAAGATTTTACATTATAAGTAGATTCTACATAATCTTTTAATTTCAAAGCTTCCTTTTCACTATTATTATAATTAATAATAACATCATAACCATTTTTAGCATATTCTAAAATAATAGCTTTACCTATTCCTCTACTACTTCCAGTTACTAAGACATTCATTCTAATCAACTCCTGCTATTATTATAAAGATGTTTAAAAGAAAAATAAAGTGTTAATTCCACTTTACTTATTTATTTCCTTTATTGGTAATATTATACCTATTTCGCCTTTTGCTTCTCTAGCTGCTTGCCAACAAGAGCCAATATTAAAGCCACCGTCAGGTACCCAAGTCATTATTAAATTAACTAATGTTGGTAAAAAGAAAATTATAATGGCAGCGGCTATTTGTGATATTAGTTTTCTAATAAAGTTTTTTTGATCAGGATCAGTAATAACTTTAACTATTGTCCAAATTAAACTAAATATTAAAATAATAGGTACAGCCACACAAATTATATTAAAAGCTGTTTGAGTTAATGATAAAATATTTGCTAGAGCATAATCACTACATGCCTCTGCTGTGGCCAAAATAAACATATTAAGCACCTCCCCTGGTCTTTTTTTCACTTACAGCAATTCCATCTCCTATATCGTAAATTGTTGTATTATAATCTTCGTTTTCCTTTAAAAATGTGATGTAGTCTTTTATCTTTCTTACTATACCTCTTACATTTCTACTTTTTATTTCTTTTTCATTTTTTTGAACTAATCCGTGAAAATACATATTATCAGTAATAATGAAACCACCTTCATTAAGATTCCTTTCAAATAGTTCAAAAAATTTAATATTTTGAGCTTTGGCGGCATCTATAAAAATTAAATCATATTTACCTTCTATTTTAGTTTTCAAAGCATCGTTAAAGATTAAAGTAATACGATCTTCTAAATCAAGTTTTTTAACGTTCTTGATTGCTTCTAAGTATCTTTCTTCATCACGTTCTATAGTTGTAACTTTTAGATTAGGACTACATAAGGTCATCATAATTGCTGAATATCCTATAGCAGTTCCTAATTCTAAAACATTCTTTATTTGATGTTTAATAATAAAAGTAGTTAAGAAATCAATACCATCTTGCCTCATAATTGGAACTTTATTTTGGATGGCATATTCTTTAATTTCTTTGATAAGAGCATAGTTACTTTTTACCATATCCAATCACCATTTTCTTTTAATTCTTGTACTTTTTCTTCATGTTCACTAGCACTTCTAGTAAAATAGACATTTCTATTTTTATCAGCGACAAAGTATAGATAATCACTTGTTTCTGGATTTATTGCAGCCTCAATGCTAGATAAAGATGGATTACATATTGGTCCTACAGGAAGACGGCCAGCCATTTCACTACTTCTAGTATTATAAGGATTATAGGTATTAAACATTTCACTAGTTAGATCAGAATCCATTTCTTCATTAAAAGCATAGTATGTAGTTACATCACTACCTAAATTCATACCTTGTTCTAGTCTATTATTAAAGACACTTATTATAAGGCGTCTATCCTCATCTTTAACTCCCTCTAGTTCTGCTATACTAGCTAGAGTTATAATACTATGAACATCAGTATTTTCTAGTGTGCTTTTATATGGAGCTAGTTTTTCTTCTTCTTCATCTAGAAGTGTCCTTATTATTGTTTCACTAGTTAAATTATTTTTATCAAACTCATAAGTGTCAGGGAAAAGGTATCCTTCTAGAGGATAATAAATATCTTCATTTAAAATACTATCTGTTAAAAACCAATAATCATTTATTAAACTATTAAGTAAAGTTGTATCTCTTGTAGCACTAATAAATTCTTCACTAGTAATATTAGTATTAGAAGCAATTAAGTCAGCATAATCACTAATGGTTTCACCTTCTCTAAAAGTTAATCTAACAGTATCCTCATTACCACTACCATTTTCTAAAGCTCTTACTATTTCGTCTAGGCTCATACTTTTAGTTAGAAGATATGTTGAAGCTTTTAGACTGCCAATATTATTTAGCCTTAGATAAACTTTAAAAAAGAATTCACTTTTAATTAAATCTTTATCATGAAGTGTTTTAGCAATATTATCTGTTGACATGCCTTCAGGTATAACTACTTCAATATTAGCATTACTACTACTATCAACAGGACTTGTATTATACTGATAATAGACAAATCCAAGTATTAACAAAAGGCCTATAAAGCCAAGTATTAGGGCCAATATACGTGTTTTTTTCATACTGCCAATCCCCTTTAATTATTATGCTGCAGCACTACCTTCTTCGTTATTTCCAGCTTGAGCTTTAACTTCTTCTTGAATTGTTTCAAGTATTTTTTCAATTACTTGCCATTCTTTATCAGTCTCAATAGGATCTAATTTAGTTGAATCAGTTCCTGGATAGTAAATACTAGCATATACTTGAACATTTCCTTTATCATCTAAACTATTATCTGTATAAACTATATAACTTTTTTTTGTTTCTTCATTATCAAAAGTAAATAATACATCATATACTGTTTCTTTACCATATTCATCTTTTAACTTAAATTGATTTTTTCCATCCATATTATTTTCTCCTTTTATCTAAAAATGATTGTAATATAATTGTAGCTGCTACTTTATCTATAACTTTTTTTCTTTTTTTTCGACTAGTATCGCCTTTGATTAAAAGTGATTCTGCACTTTTCGTAGTTAGACGTTCATCTTCTAAATATACAGGCAAATTAAAATTAGTCTCTAAAAATTCTTTATATTTTAAGGTAGATAAAGCTCTTTCCCCTAAAGTATTATTCATATTTTTAGGTAATCCTAGAACAAGTGCTTCAATGTTATAAGACTCTATAATTGACTTTAAATCATCTAGGCAGTCTTCGGGATTATTATCATGATGTAATACTTTATAAGATGTTGCTATTAAACCAGTTTTATCACTAATAGCAAGGCCAATAGTTTTAGTACCTAAGTCTAAGCCTAAATATCTCATTATTTGTTTAACATACTAGTTAGTAAAACTTCAACTATTTTACTTCTATCTATAGTTTTAATTTTACTTCTAGCATCTTGATAACTTGAAATATATCCTAAGTCTCCACTTATCAAATAGCCTACTATTTGATCAATTGGATTATATCCTCTTTCTTTTAGAGAATTATATACTTCAAGTAATGTTTTATGAACTTTTGCTTGATCATTGCTAACTAGTTTGAACAATCTTGTTTTATCATCCATATTATCACCTCACTACAATTACTAAAATAAGTTTAGCATTTTTTATAAATAAGTTCAAGGTCTAAGGAAAATTTAATTAGTATGGCTGTGATTAATTAGTGAAAATGTCTCAAAGTTAAAGATAGAAAATTAGTGAAAATGTCTCAATATAAAAGTTAGATT